>CANRKF010000024.1 GCA_947631145.1 uncultured Clostridia bacterium
AAAAGTAAGGTATTTAAAGAATAAAATAAAAACAGGAAATATTAGTTCAGTAGAAGCAAAAAAATACTTGTGTGGATTTTTTGGTTATATGAAATATGCAAATGTATATAATTTAAGTAAGAAAGTGTTTATAAATGAAGATTAGGGATAAATCATGAAAACTGGGAGAGTCTGTCCTTCGTGGTGGCAGCTTCAACAACAACGGTAGTAACAATCCCGTTTCTAATCGCAATGGCAACAATACTGTAGGCACTACCAATCCTAACATCGGCTTTCGTGTCGTGCTCTAATATTTATTCGAGATTATATATTTTACGGAATATATACAGTGAAGTATTAGAATATTAAAGGGGTTTATTCCTTCCTAAGAATGAATTATAAATTCATTAAAAAATAGGTAAAAATGGATCGCAAACGAGGTATTAGTAGAATTTTATTCGAATATATAGTAGTTTGCTTTTTTTTATGAAATAATTTAATATATAGATGAATGAATTTTTAATGAAGTAATTTAATATAGAAATTATATGCATTTTTAATGGAGTAGTTTATATATGAATATTTGTATTTTATTAGGAAAAATCTTATCAAAAATAGAATTAAATTTTTTATACAATAGTAAAAAGCACATTTCTTTGGTTGAATTTCAAATATCTGTGAGTAATCCAATAGGTTCAAATTATAAGAAACAAATTATTAATATAAAAGCATATGATGAGCAAGCAGATAATATGTATAGAAAATTTAAAAAAGGTGATTTAATTATATTAGAGGGTTATTTTGATGGAAAATGTGTTAATTTAGAATATGTTTGTAAAGTGAAATAAATTATAAAAAAATTCGCTTTGAGTTTAAAGAAATTAAATTCAAGGCGATTTTTTTATGGAAATTTTTTATCTTACAACATTAATATATAAAATTATTCATGATTAAGATAAAAACAATTACAAATGACAATATGAAACTTTAAAATTAGAAAATATTGTATATTTTTTTTAACTCTCTTTGAATTTCTTCTAATTTTTCAAAACTATCTTTAAAAGTAATATTGTTGAAATCTATATTAAGTATCTGTTCTACTATTTTTTTAAGCTCCATATTTTTGAAATAATCTTCATTGTTTTTTATTTTTTCTTCTTTATAATTGTTATCTATAATTTGATATTTTATATTTTTTTGATCTAATAATGCAGTATATTTTTGTATTTGCGAATAAGGAAATCCACATTTATATATATTAGGACCTAAAGGAGTTATTTTTAAACCTATTTCCCTTGATAAAATATCTGCATCTTCATTAAAAATATTGTAAAAAATACCAACTTTTATTAAATATATTGTTTCTTTATTATTTTTCTTCAGAGAGGTATATTGATCTAATAATTTGCTCATATTGAAATCTCCTATTCTTTTTTATTTAAATATATTTGAAATTATATCATAATTATATTGTACCATCAATATTTTACAAAAATAATTAGTTTATAAAAATTTTTTTTCATAGAATACTATAATATAATTAAAAAAGTGATATGGTCAAGTTTTTTACCATTTACACAATTAAACATTTGTCGAAAACTGTCATACGATTTTTCTTGCAAAATGCAAATATATGTGTTTTAATAGAATAAATTGTAAATTATTCAGTAAGTTTTATATCTATCTATTTATATTAAATTCATTGAAAAATTAATTTTATATTATTGAAATTATATAAATAAATTATATCAGAATTAAAAGTCTATTTAAGTTAATTATTCAAAATTTTAAAAATAAGAAAATCTGTCAATAAATATTACTCAAATTTATTCAATTAGAAAAATATTAAAATTAAATTATATTTAAATTTCTTTAAATTGAAAATATTTATATTCAAAAAATAAAAATCGTAAAATGATAATCAAATAGCAGCTAGTTTTTATAAAAGCAATAATTTTACTCAAATATTAATTAATTCTAAAATAAATCCAAGTGTGAATTATATAAAGAAATTATATAGAGAAAAGAAGGTGAAATATTAAAAGAACTTATTGAAAAATAAGCAATTTAATATAAATAAAAAAGGAGAAGCAATTAATGGCAGAAAACGAAATATTATCACCAAAAATAGATGTGGTATTTCAAGTTTTATTTGGAGAACCGGGAAGCGAAAGAATAACAAAAAGATTTTTAGAAAATATACTAGGAGAAAAAATAGAAACAATAGATTTAAGTAAAAATCCAATACTGAGAAGAGAATATAAAACAGATAAGTTAGGAACGCTAGATGTAATAGCAAAAATAAACGGAAAAGAAAATTGTAATATCGAAATGCAAGTAGGAAAAGAAGATTTTATATTAGAAAGAATATTATATTATTGGAGTAGAGTTTATAGTAAGCAATTAAAGAAAGGCAATCATTATAATAAGCTAGAAAGAACAATAGCAATACTAATAGCGGATTTTGAATTAAAAGGCTTAGAAGAATTAGAATATATAACAAAATGGAAAATAATAGAGGAGAAAAATAGAAAGTTAATATTGACAGATAAGTTAGAAATTGTTATACTAGAACTAAAGAAAATAAAAGGAAAAGAAAGAGTAGAAGGAGAATTACTAGATTGGTTATTTTTCATAGATAATCCGAACTCGGAAAGGGTAAAAGAGAAAATGAAAGAAAATAAAGAATTAAAAGAAGCAAATGAAAAATTACAAACAATGAGTGAAGAAGAATACATGGAAAGAATGGCATGGTTTAGAGAAAAAGCAATATTAGAATATAACACAGGAATGTCAGGTGCGCTAAGACGAGGCAGAAAAGAAGGTATGGAAAAAGGGAGAAAGGAAGGCTTAATTATAGGAGATAAAGAAGCAAAATTACAAATAGCTAGCAAATTATTAAGAAAAGGTGAAGATATAAAAACAATAATGGAAATAACAGACTTAACAGAACAAGAAATACAAGCACTTCAAGTTAATAAATAAACAATATTTAAAATAAACAACATTTTAGCTAAAAAATATGGTTAATTTCTCAAAAAAATTATTAAAGTAAATAAAAAATATAAATCACACTAAAAATAAAAAAATTAATTGACCTATTAAGCATTTTATAGTATTATAAAATAAATTGCACATTATATGAGAAAATTAATTTAAAAACAATTAAATTTTCATAATTATTTATTACATTAAAATAAAAAGGAAAGGAATGCAATAGATGAGAATATTAACTGTAGGAGATATTGTAGGAGAAAATGGCTTAGATAAGCTTAAACAAATACTTCCAAAGCTAAAAGAAGAAATGAAAATAGATTTTATAGTGGTAAATGCTGAAAACGTATCTGGAGGAATGGGAATATGCTTAAAATCGTGGAACGAATTATTAAAACTTCCAATAGACTGTTTTACAATGGGAAATCATACTTGGGCTAAAAAAGATATTTTTACTTTTATAGATCACCCAAAATTAATTAGACCAGCTAATTATTCAAAAGGAGTTCAGGGAAAAGGTTTCAATATTTATAACTTAAATAATAAAAAAATAGCTGTTATTAACTTAATTGGAAGAACAGATATGTCAGTTCTTTCCGAAAATCCATTTACAGTAGTAGATAACATTATAGCAGAACTAAATGCAAATATTATTATAGTAGATTTTCATGCAGAAGCAACTGCAGAAAAAATAGCTATGAAATACTTTTTAGACGGCAGAGTAAATATTTTAGTTGGTACACATACACACGTGCAAACTGCAGATGAAGAAATTACTGAAAATGGAATGGGCTATATCACAGATTTAGGAATGACAGGCCCTAAAAAATCTGTTATAGGAATGGATACAAATGCATCTATAAAAAGATTTTTAACATCACTTCCAGAAAGATATAAATTAGCAGATGGAAAATGCATATTCAATGGATGTATTTTTGATTTAAATGACGAAAATTGTAAAGTAGAGAATATTGAAAGGCTTTATATAAAATAATTGACAAAAAATGTAAAAAATGAACGATAAAAATTTCCACTTTTTTCCAAAAACCACTAGACAAATTTTAAAAAATATATTATAACTAATATTGTTCGCGAAACAAAAAAATAAAATTATAGGAGGCAAAAATGGAAGTTTTAAAAATCTCATCAAAATCAAATCCAAATTCAGTAGCAGGAGCAATTGCTGGTTTGGTAAAAGAATCAAATAAAGCAGAAATGCAAGCAATTGGAGCAGGAGCATTAAATCAAGCAGTAAAAGCTATTGCAATAGCAAGAGGATTTGTAGCACCAGCAGGTGTAGACTTGGTATGTATACCAGCCTTTGCAGAAGTAGAGGTAGAAGGCGAAGACAGAACAGGGATTAAATTAATTGTAGAAAGCAGAAAATAAACTGATTTCTAAATTATTATTTTAATATATGGGGGTACAAGAATAGAAAAAATTACTATTTTTGTACCCTTTTCTAACTTTAAAATATAATATTTTGGTAAATTTATGTATGAATAATTGAAAAAAGTAACAATATATTATATGATATGTTAATAATAAATTATTTACGAACATATATAAATCAATAAAAATTTAAAGAGAAACCAAAAACAATTAAGGTGTAAAAGTGCCTACAATGTTAATATAAAAATTATATTATGGAAGTGACATAATATAAAGTTTGGAATAACTTTAAACTCTAAATATATTATATAAGGAAGATAAAAATAATGAAAAAAATAATACCTAAAGTACTAATATGTATATTAATAATTTTTGTTATATCAGTAGCTATTTATTTTACCTTTAATAATAACTCAAAAGAAGCTAAGCAAGATTTAAACATTACTTATCAAACAATAAATATGGTTACTAATATTAGCTTTGGAATATCAGAGTTTGATACTATTAATCCATACATTACTCAAAATAGAGAAATGCTATATATAGATAGTTTAATATTTGAACCATTATTAAGCATTACAGAAGATTACAAGTTAACAGCATGTTTAGCAAAAGAGTGGTCTAAAATTGATTCAAAAAGCTATGTAATAAAATTAAAAGAAAATATAAAATGGTCTAATGGTGAAACATTAACAGCAAATAATATAAAAGATGCTATTACAACAATTCAAAAAAATAAAACATCTATTTACTATGAAAATGTAAAAGAAATTAAAAATGTAGAAATTGTTGATAGTAATACTATTAATATAGAGCTAAACAAGGAAATTCCTTTTTTTGAATATAACTTAATTTTTCCAATAGTTTCAATTAATAAAGAAAATATTATTGGAACAGGAAAGTATAAAATTAGTAGTATTGAAGAAAAGAAAATAGAGCTTATTAAAAATGAAGCTTGGCATGAAATAGAAAATGAAAATCCCAATATAAAAAACATTACAATTAATTTATATAAAACTATGGGAGAAGTATATAATGCATTTAAGCTAGGCAGTATAGATTTTCTACACACTACAAATGCAAATGTGGAAGAATATATTGGAACTATGGGGCATGGAGAAAACAAGTATCAAAGTAGGGAATATGACTTTTTAGCTTTAAATTGCGAAGATGCTTTACTTAAATATTCAGAAGTAAGAAAGGCAATTAATTTAATAATAGATCAAGAAAAAATAGTAAGTTCAGTTTTAGAAAACAAGGCATATAGTGCATATTTTCCAATACAAGCTAACAGCTATTTATTAAAAGATATATCTATTTCCAATGCTACAAATATAGAAGAAGCTAAAAAAATATTAGAAAGTAACCGGCTGGGTATATGAATATGGAATGTGGCAAAAAGAAATAGATGGAAGAACAAAAACAATAAATATTAGTTTATCGGTTAGCAAAAATGATGAAAAAAGAGTAAAAGTGGCAGAAGAAATAAAAAAGCAATTAGAAGCGGTTGGAATAAAAGTTTCTATAGAAAAAATTTCAGATGATAAATATCAAAAATATTTAGAAAATCATAATTATGAAATGCTTTTAACAGGAATATATACTTCGCTTTCACCTGATTTAACCAGTTTTTTAGGAGAAAATAATTTAGCAAATTATAAAAATGATGACATTATGTACATGTTAAAAGAGCTAAATGATGTTACAGATGAAAATATTTTACATGATAAATATGAAAAAATAATTGAAATATATGAAAAAGATGTACCATATATAGGCTTATATAGAAATCAAGAAATGGTAGCATATAGTAATACTTTCAGAGGAGATGTTACACCAAATAACTATAGTTTATATTATAATTTTTCTAAGTGGTATAGAGAATATTAAAAATAACCAGAAAATTCATTTGAAATGCAACAATGCAACAAAAAAATATTAAAAATAAATAAAAAAATTTCAAAAAAACTCTTGACAATATTTATAAATAATATATAATAAACACAAACATACGTTTACACTTAAACAATACTAAAAAGAAAATTATACTATCAATGAAAAAAATCATGAAAAAATTTATATTAAACGCAATAAAAAAGTATAAGTAATACTATTAAAACAGTTAACAAACTATTAAATATTCAGAAAATAGCATAATAAATACACTAGAACATCAAGTATAATTAAGCACTAGTAGAATAATAAAATATATTTTAGAATGGCAAATATAATGATAAAATATGTTAAAATACTAAATAAAATTATATAAGAATAAAAAAGTAAAAAATAAAATAAATAAATCAAACAAAATAAATAAAATAAGTTAAAAAATAAATAAATAAAAAATCAAATAAACAAATAGGAGGAAAAAACAATGAGTAATGAAAATTCAGAAAAAATGAAAGCTTTAGAAGTAGCACTTGGACAAATCGAAAAACAATTTGGTAAAGGTTCTGTTATGAAATTAGGAGACTTTACAGCAATGAATGTAGAGGCAATTCCAACAGGAGCTTTAAGTTTAGACATTGCATTAGGAATAGGAGGTATTCCTAGAGGAAGAATTATAGAAATATTTGGACCAGAATCATCAGGAAAAACTACAATAGCACTACACATGATATCAGAAGCACAAAAATTAGGTGGAGAAGCAGCCTTCATAGATGCAGAGCATGCCTTAGATCCAGTATATGCAAAACACTTAGGCGTTGATATAGATAATTTAATAGTATCTCAACCAGATACAGGAGAGCAAGCCCTAGAAATAGCAGAAGCTTTAGTTAGAAGCGGAGCATTAGATATAATTGTTGTAGACTCTGTAGCAGCCTTAACACCAAAAGCGGAAATAGATGGAGACATGGGAGATAGCCATGTTGGTTTACAAGCAAGATTAATGTCACAAGCTTTAAGAAAATTAGCAGGTGTAATTAATAAATCAAAATGTGTTATAGTATTTATTAACCAATTAAGAGAAAAAGTTGGAGTTATGTTTGGAAATCCAGAAACAACACCGGGAGGTAGAGCATTAAAATTCTATGCATCTGTTAGACTAGACATTAGAAGAATAGAAAGCATAAAACAAGATGGTGAAGTTGTAGGAAACCGTACTAGAGTAAAAGTTGTTAAAAATAAAGTAGCACCACCATTTAGAGAAGCAGAATTTGATATTATATATGGCAAAGGTGTATCAAAAGAAGGAAACATATTAGATATAGCAGTTAACTTAGATATAATTGAAAAAAGTGGCTCTTGGTTTAGCTA
This sequence comes from uncultured Clostridia bacterium, assembly GCA_947631145.1. Taxonomy (GTDB): domain Bacteria; phylum Bacillota; class Clostridia; order TANB77; family CAG-508; genus CAG-273. The sequence goes on from CANRKF010000024.1 coordinate 7,624, forward strand.
TAATGGCGAAAGAATTGGACAAGGTAGAGAAAATGCAAAAGACTATTTAATGAAAAATCCTAAAATAGTAGAAGAAGTAGAAAAGAAAATTAGAGATAACTATGCAACAGCCTTTGAAAAAAGCTTAGGAGACGAAGAAAGTGATGCAGAAGAAGAGGCAGAGCCAGTAGATGAAGAAGTTTAAAATTAAATGAATACAAAGTAATATAAAAAGCAAAACATAAAATTAAACATATGTTGTGTAAAACCCAAAAAAGTTTTGAAAAAAAGTTGTGAAAAAACCAAAAAGTTGTATAAAACCAAAAACAAGGAGAAAAAACTTAATTTATGAAAAGTTTTGAAGATTTCATACAAGAACATCCTAATATAAAAAGCAATACAAATTTTAATAATAAAAAGTTATATGAAACTGTAAAAAATAATAATGAAAAAGAAGAATTTGACAAAGCTAAAACTAAAGTTTTAAAATATGTTTTGTATAAAAAAAGAACAGAGCAAGAAGTAAAGCAAAAATTTTCTTCAGAACTAAATGAAAATTTATTAGAAGATATTATACAAAACTTAAAAGAAAATGGTTACATAAGTGATTTTAATTATATACAAAAAGCAGTAAATGAATTTATGGCACTAAAAACACTTTCTATTAAAGAAATATATTCAAAACTATATGCAAAAGGTATTAGCAGTAATATAATAGAAGAATATTTTAGTAAAAATCAAGAACTGTTAGAGCAATATGAAATATCGTGTGCTAAAAAAATAATACTAAAGAAAAGCTCTCAAATGGAAAAGGAAGAAATAGAAAAATACTTATATAAAAAAGGCTATAAATCAGAAAACATAAAAACTGCATTCGAAGAAATTTAAGCAATTTAAAATAACTATAAAAAAATTATAACAGCAAAAGACATAAAGTGAATACTAGAAAATATAGTAAATAATAGAAAATACAAACAATTAAAAAATTATAAATAAATTAAAAAAATGCAAAATAGAAGAAACATAAAAAAAGGAGATTAAAACTAATGCCAACATTACTAACACTAGAAACTAGCAAATATAAAGTAAAAATAAATAACTTTGAAGGTCCATTAGATCTTTTATGTTACTTAATAGATAAAAATAAAATAGATATTTGTGATATAAAAATTAGTGAAATTACAGATCAATACATTAATTACTTAAATGAAATGGAAGAACTAAACTTAGAAATTGCTAGTGAGTTTTTACTAATGGCATCAACACTACTTTATTTAAAATCAAAAACACTTCTTCCAAGTGTAGTAGAAGAAGAAAAAGAACTTACAGAAGAAGAACTATTAAGAAGAATTATAGAATATAAAAAATATAAAGAAATAACACAAAAATTAAAAGAGCTTATGTTACAAAGCGGAAAAAAAGTATTTAAAAAGCCAGAAATAATAGAATTACCTAAACAACAATTGGAAGAAAATTATACAAAAGAGCAAATTTCAGAAGCTTATAAAAATTTAGTGGAAAGAAATTCACAAAAAATAAATCAAAATGCAAAAAACATTGAACAAATAGCAATTACAGATACATACACAGTAGAAAGTAAAGTAAAGGTAATGTTTAAAGAGCTAATTCGTAAAAAGAAATTTATTTTTAATAAACTTTTTTCATTAAAAAAATGTAATAATCAAGAAGTAGTTACGGCCTTTTCAGGGCTATTGGAACTATCTAGAAGAAGTAAGGTAACAACAAATCAGCAAGAGCTTTTTGGAGATATTACTGTAGAAAAAGCAAAAAGAGCTTAAAAATATTTAGAATTTCTAAAAAGCTAAAAAGTAAAAGAAATTTCGAAACCTTAAAATTGAAAAGATAATTATATTTTTAAAATTCTGTAAGAAATAATATAATAACTATATTAAAAATGTTTAAAATTTCAAAAACTGGAAAAACTAATATCAAATAACTTCAATATAAAGGAGGTTATAATGTGATATTAGTTTTTATTTTGCTTGGAATTATTGCATTTATATTGTTACTAGCATTTATAATACTTAGTTCAACTTTGAAAATAGAAATAAAAGATTTAAATTTAAGCAATATGAAAAATAAAAAAGCAAACTATGCAATAAAAATTTCACTTAATGTGTTTAAAAATGTAAAATGGTTATGGGTATCATTAAATAGTAAAAAAGTGGAAAAAATAATTTCAAAAATACCAGAAATAGATATTAAAAAAATTGAAAGTGATTTTAAATTAGAAGATATTAAAGTTTTAGGAAAACTGCACACAAAAATTTCAAAATTTAAACTAAATGCAGATATTGGTTTAGAGAATCCCATATTAACAGCATTTTTAGTAACCTTTTTGTGTTCTAGTATAAGTATAGCTATTCCACTTATAAATGCAAAATCATATATGAAAAATAGTTCACCTTCAAAAAGACTAAATAAATTTTATAATTCTAAAAAATCAAATAAATTTCATAATTCGAGAAAATTAAATGAAAAAAATTATGAATATAGTATAAAACCAATATATAATAACCAAAATTTATATAAAATTGAATTAAATTGTATAATTGAACTGAAAATGGTACATATTATTAATGTAATATATATTTTAATAAAGAAAGGAAAGAGTGATAAAAATGAGCGAACAGCATCCAATAGAAAACCTTATGCTTACAGCCATGAATAGCATTGAAGACATGATAGATGTAAACACTATTATAGGAGAACCAATAGAAACAAGTAACAATATTGTTATTATACCTATTTCAAAAGTAGGATTTGGTTTTGCCGCAGGTGGTAGTGAATTTAAGGGAGAAACAATAGATGAATATAGCAAAAAAGATAAAGAAGAAGAAATACAATATCGTTTGCCATTTGGAGGAGGAAGTGGAGCAGGAGTATCAATTTCTCCAGTAGCCTTTTTAGTAGTTCAACAAAATAATGTAAAATTACTTCCTGTAGAACATTGTTCTTGTGTAGATAGACTACTAGATTATGTGCCAGATATAATAGAAAAAATGAACAGCTATTTAAATAAAAGTATGCAAAACAAAAAAGAAGAAAAGAAAGAAGAACTAAAAAGCAAAGAAAAAGCTAGAAAAGAATTAAAAGAAACTTTAGAAGATATAACAGAAAATGCTACTAATAATATAATAGCAAAAACAAGACCAAAAAGAAATAAAATTCCAAGAGAAATGCAATATGACTATGAATATGATGAAGTAGATAATGAAGATGATTTAGAAGATTATGATGAATAAGCAAAAAATAATAGAGTTTTTATACTTGAAATTAATAATTAAATAAAAACTCTATTCATTAAAAGATGCAAAGAATAAAGTTATTCTGCGTCTTTTTTTGGTGGGAAATATTCAATAATATCTCCAATTTCACAATTAATGGTTCTACAAATTCTAACTAATAAGTTTAAATCAACTTTTTGCATATCATTATTACAGTATTTTAATAATTGTTTATAATGAATTTGAGCATTTCTAGATAAGCTAGAACGACTAATATTGTGAGCTTTTAAGTATTCATCTAATTTTAAATTTACTTCTCCCCATTCATTCATGGTATCACCTCTAAAAAAATAATATCATAAAAGATAGCTATTCCATAATTAGCACTAGACATAGTAGGTATAAACCTATAAATAATTTTAAAATATATTGACAAACAAAAAATGTTAATATATATTAAACATAGTAGCAATAAACATACTACCAATAGAGTTATATAAAATTTAAAAAAGCTTAATAATTGATTTTAATATTATATATAAATAAACAAAAAAAGTGGAGGTGAAGAAACAAAAGAAAAATTTTTTACCTAAATAGGTGAAACTAAGCTTTATAGTAAGGCAAAAAATATAATTTAATTATATAAAAATTAATAAATTTTAGGAGGTAAAAAAAGTGAAACAAAAATTAAAAGATAATGGTATAACCTTAATAGCGTTAGTAGTAACAATCGTAGTACTTTTAATATTGGCTGGAATAACCATAACAATGGTACTAGGGGAAGATGGAATAATAGCGCAAGCGAAACTAGCCGCACAAAAAACAAAAGATGCAGAAGAACAGCAAGAAAAAGATTTACAAAATTTAGCAGAACAAATAGAAAGTTTGGTAGATGGAGGAACAACAACGCCAACGCCAGCAACGATAAAAGAAGCAATAGCAGGCGGAGTTAAGTTTGCAGAAAGTGAAAATAAAGAAATAACAGATGGAAGTAAAAGAATGTGGGTACCAAAAGGATATACTGTGATAGGTCCAGATCAAAAAAACAATGTAAGTTATAATAATAAAGATAATCCAAAAATAGATGAAGGAATAGTAATATCAGATGAAATAGATGCAGAAGGAAAAAGTACAGGAAATGAATTTGTGTGGGTGCCGGTACCAGAACCAAATGAAATGTATGGCGAAGATAGTAATGAACAAAATGTAGATGAAAATGGTAATAGATATTATTTAGGAAAGTTGTATGATTTTGGAACAAGTTCTCAACCAAAGCCAACACCAGAAGCAAAAAACTGGACAGATGCAACAAATAGAAAGATACAATGGTCTAGTCAAACAAGTAATCGTGAACCAGACGTAATAAGTGGTAGTGATAGTAATAAGCTTGATACAGTAAAAGAAAATCTAAATAAAGTATTAGATACATCAAAAGAAAACCCAACAGCAGAGGATTTTAAAACACAATTACAAGAAGAATATAAAGCAATGATAGAAAGTGTAAAAAAATATGGAGGATTTTATATAGGAAGATATGAGACATCAGGATTAGAAGAAGAAAATCCAGCAGTAAAAGCAGGAGTAGTACCAAAAGTAAGTACAGATTGGTATACAATGTATAAAAATAGTAAAGAAATAGGAAAAAATAAAGAAGATGTAACAAGTAGTATGATCTGGGGAAGCCAGTGGGACCGAGTAATGAATTGGTTTTTACAAAGTGGTGACGAGAATGCAAAAAAATATGTAACAAATAGTGAAGGAATGGGCCGGTATATTGAAAATAATAGCAAAAATTTGACACATATAACAGGCCAAGATTTAACAGAAGACGGACAAGAAGAAGTATTAAATAGAGTAAAAAACATCTATGACATGGCAGGAAATATGATGGAATGGACGATTGAGGCTGTCAATACCAACTATCGTGTTCTTCGAGGGGGAAATAGCGGCGATTCTGGTTCCAACAATCCAGCTAGTTTCAGGGGCATCGGTGATCCAAACAAACCTGGTGGTGCCCTTAGCTTTAGATCTACACTGTACGTCAAGTAAAAATTCTAACGAATACAAAAACATATAAGGCACTAACTGGACACTATCAAATTGTTTGCCCAACAGCGCCTAAAAACATGTATTTTTCACAACATAAAATCAAAAAAGGGTGTCAACTGGCACCCTAAATTTTTTCTCTTTTTGTTTCCTAGTAGGTCTAGTAGTTAAAAGCCACCCAAAATCACAAAAAAATTAATATTTTATAAAAAAACTATTAAATCCAAATATAATATGATATACTACTCCCAGAAAGAAAGGGGAAAAACAATGTTAAAATTAGAAAATGTATCAAAATTTTATTATAACAAAGGCATTATCGCATCAGGATTCACAAAAGTAAACTTAGAACTAAAAATTGGCGAATTTGTTGTAATAACAGGAGAATCAGGAAGTGGAAAAAGTACACTTTTAAATGTAATATCAGGATTAGATAGTTATGAAGAAGGCGAAATGTATATAAATGGCAAAGAAACCAGCCATTATACAGAAAAAGACTTTGAAGATTATAGAAGAAAATACATAGCAAACATATTTCAAAGCTTTAACTTAATTAATAGCTATACAGTATATCAAAACGTAGAACTTGTATTGTTACTTAATGGCTATAAAAAGCATGAAGTAAAGAAAAAAATACTAGATATAATCGACCAAGTAGGACTTACAAAATTCAAAAACACCAAAGTATCTAAATTATCAGGTGGGCAAAAACAAAGAGTAGCAATAGCAAGAGCAATGGTAAAAGAAACCCCTATTATTGTTGCAGATGAACCAACAGGAAACTTAGACTCAAAATCAGCTGGTGAAATTATAGAAATATTAAAAAGAGTTGCAAAAGATAAATTAGTTATAATTGTAACACATAACATAGAACAAGTAGAGGAATATGCAACAAGAATTATAAAAATGAATGATGGCAGAATAATAGAAAACACAGAAATAAAGAAAATAGAAGAAGAAAAAGAACCACAAAAAAGCATATATAGTAATATGAGCCTATTTAATAAATATAGGCTTGGAATTAGAAACACATTTAATATAAAAACAAAATTCTTGCTACTATTTGCAGTATTCCTTTTTATTAGTACAGCCATTTTAGCTGAATATGCAAGCTTTCAAATGTCCGAAGAAGAAAGCGTAGATGAAGGTTACAGCATTACATTTAGCGATTTATCTGAAAATAGAATTTTAATTAATAAGAAAAATAAAAAATCCTTTACAAATGAAGACTACAAAAAAATAAAAGAATTATCTAATGTTGACTATATAGTTGAAGACGATATATTTTTAGATAGTGGAATTATGATGTATAGAAATGACATGAATTTATATGGAAGCTTATTAAGTATAGATACCTTTAAAGGCGAGGTAGACTTAGGAAGAATGCCACAAAACGAAGATGAAATAGTAGTAAAAATGAGGGATGATTCTTTCTACTTAGCAAATAATAAAAATGAACTTTTAAACAAAACCTTTTCAGTTTTAAAATCAACAGGATTAAATTCATACAATAATGAGGAAGTTAGAAAAGTAACAATAGTAGGAATACAATATTTCACACCATCTAATAGTGATAACCGCAATAAATTTTATGCTTCTAAAGAAGTATTAAATGATTTAAGAGTTGAAGTAAATAAAAATTATAGCACTCTAAAACTATTATTTAATGGCAAATATCAGCAATATACAGTAGAGCCAAATGACAATGTAAAAAAAGGAAAAGCAATAGTAGATGACGATTTTAAATATGACTTCAAATATTATAGCATATTAAATAAACCAGTAGATGTATATGTAAGCAATATTTATTATAATGATGAACTAAATTTAACTATATCTAATACATATACGAAGTATAACTTTACAAGGTTAACCGGTCTTGAAAAATATGATAATAATAGATACAAAATATTTGTAAATACAGAAGATTATAATTCACTTTATAATAAACCATCTTACCAATCTAGCGTTTTTGTAAAAGATGTAGAAAACATAGAAGAAACAATTAACCAGCTTGAAACTTTAGGTCTTACAGCTAAAAAAGTAACCGACTTTAAAGTAAATCAAGGTGAAATGTATAAGCAAATAATAAAAATTATAAAAGTAGTTGTAACCATTGTTCTTATTATAGTATTATTCTTTATTTCTTACTTAATAATAAGAATAATATTAAAATCAAGAAACATATATTACACAACTTTAAGAATGCTAGGAGCTACATATAAAAATGTAAGAAGAATACTAGATATAGAATTATTTACAAACTCAACAATTTCATACTTATTTTTAATAGCATTTATTTATTTGGTAAAAACAAATGTAATAGCACTAGAATATATAGCAAAACTTGTAAGCTTTTTAAGCATAAAAGAATATGTATTAATGTATGTAATATTAATTGTAATTTCAAGATTAATATCAATAAAATTTGCAAGAAAACTATTCAAAAATACAGCAATAAATACATATAACGAGGAGGTGTAATAATATGATAAAAATACAAAAAGTAAATAAATATTTTAATAGAAGAAGAAAAAATCAAATTCATATTATTAATAACACCTCATTAGAACTTGGAAATACCGGCTTAGTTGCTATTTTAGGACAATCTGGAAGTGGAAAAACCACTCTTTTAAATGCAATAGGTGGTTTAGATAAGGTAAATAGCGGAAAAATTTATATAAATGGTAAAAAAATAACAAAAAGAAGAACATACACAGTTGATAAAATAAGAAACTTAAATATTGGTTACATATTTCAAGATTATAAATTACTAGAAAATATGTCTGTATTTGATAACATTGCAATTAGTTTAAGAATGATAGGATTAAAAAATAAAAAAGAAATAACCAAAAGAGTTAATTATGTTTTAGAAGCAGTAAATATGTATAGGTATAGAAATAGACCTGCAGGAATGTTATCTGGTGGAGAAAAGCAAAGGGTAGCAATAGCAAGAGCAATAGTTAAAAATCCAAGCATTGTAATTGCCGATGAACCAACAGGTAACTTAGATAGCAAAAATTCCTTAGAAATAATGAACATTATAAAAGCAATATCAAAGGAAAAGCTAGTAATACTTGTAACACATGAAGTTGATTTAGCAAAATTTTATGCAACAAGAGTAATAGAACTTCAAGATGGTAAAATTGTAAATGATTATGAAAATACTTCTGCAGAAGCTTTAGAATATAGGTTAGATAACAAAATATATTTAAAAGATTTTAAAGAAATTAATAATTTTAAAAATAACAAAATTAACATTGATGTATATTCAGATAATGAAAATGCAAATATGGATGTTAAGTTAGTATTTAAAAATAACAGTATATTTATTCAAGCAGAAAATAAAAAAATTGAAGTAGTAGACGATAATTCTTCAATAGAACTTGTAAACGACCATTATAAAAAAATAGATAAAAGTATTTATGAAAAGTATAAATATAACATAGAAGAAATTGCAGATAATAAATACAAAGTAAAATACAAATCTATATATGGAATTATGAAATCTATAAAAAATGGATTTAATAGAATATTAAATTATTCTGTGCTAAAGAAGTTTTTACTTTTAGGCTTTTTAGCATCTAGTATGTTTTTAGTATACAGTGTATGCAATATTGCAGGTGCAACAGATATACGAGAATCTGACTATATTACCTTAGATAAAAATTATCTTTATGTAGATAATGCAAAAGTAGATGTAGATGACTACCTAAAATATGAAAAGCTAAAAAATGTAGATTATATAGTGCCGGGTGATACAAAAGCAAGCTTTAAATTTAAAATGGATACATATTATCAGTTATCAACATATTTTTATCAAGTTTCAGGTTCTTTAGTAGACATAAATAAAATTAATGAAAGCTCTATAATAAGTGGAAGAATGCCTAAAAATGAATATGAAATAGTAATAGATAAAAAAATAGTAGACGATATGCTTAATGAACAGTTTTCTACCTTTAAAGGTATGGGAATAAATGGCGCAGAAGATTTGCTAAATAAAGTAGTTAATATAGATGGAATGAAGGATTTTACAATAGTAGGAATTGTAGATAAATTAAGCCCATCAATTTATGTTAAGAAAAGTATGTTTATAAATATACTAAATAATATGCAGGCATCAAATACTTTTGGTGGAATTTATTATGAAGAAGATAATAAAGAAAAAGAAGCGGTAATTCAAGATTACCAATTATACTTAGATGATATAAGTATAACAAAAGGAAAACTTCCAAAAAATGACTATGAAATAATTGTAAATTCAATTAATTCAGAAGAAATGAAGCTAAATAAAACCATAGATGCTAAGGTAAATGGAAAAAGCTTAAAAGTAGTAGGATATTATGATAGTAAAACTAATAAGCAGGAATATTTAGCAAATAACAATACTATAAAATATAATGTAATTTCAAAAAATAACGGTTTTACAATATATCCTAAAGACAAAAATAGTGTAATGGCTGAATTTCAAAATAAGTATAAATTAAACATTATAGATATATATGAAACAGACAAGAAGGATTATTTACAAAATAAACATGATGAAACAATTAGTAGTGTAATATTTGCAGGAGTAATACTTGCAATATCTTTAATAGAAATTTATTTAATGATGAGATCTTCTTTCTTATCTAGAATAAAAGAAGTAGGAGTATTAAGAGCAATAGGTCTAAAAAGAAAAGATATTTACAGAATGTTTTTAGGAGAAATTATATCAATAACAACAATGGCAAGCATGCCGGGCATAGTGCTTATGGCATATATACTAAGCCAAGTTTCAAGAATTCCTTATGTAGATAGAATGTTTATTGTAAACTTTAAAACAGTTGGAATTTCAATACTTATAGTTTACTTATTTAATATATTAGTTGGCTTATTACCACTATTTAAAGTAATTAGAAAAACACCAGCCAAAATTTTAGCTAGACATGATGTGGAGTAAATTGTGGTTAAAAAGTAACTTTGAATAACATGTGATAGAACAGGAAAGAAAAGAATTATAGTAAATGCTATAAAAGAATAAAAGTTTAAATAATAAAAAAGTAATAGAGAATATTTTATCATAATAAGTGATATAATATTCTCTATTTTTGTAATTTTTAAATTAAAATATAATATTTTCTATTTAGCTAAATTACTAAATTTATCAGTTTGGTGGAAAAATTTAATTTAAAATATTTTAACTCCTAAAAAGTGAGAACCATTTAGTATAAACATATTCTATCATAGAAAATGCACTAATCTTTTGAATTGACTTTTCAGCAATAATATTAACTTTTCCAATTTCTTCGCCATTTAAAGTATAAGTAATGCTACCTAAAACTTGATTTTGAACAATAGGTGAAGAAACAATTTCTGGAATATCTATTACTTGTTCTATATTCTTATCTTGACCTTTGGAAATTAAAATTCCACTGTCAGTTTCTAAAATAGCATTTACTTTAGATTCAACACCTTTATTAACAGCAATTTCTTTTACAAAATCACCCTTATTTGCAAGTTTTTTATATTCATAATTGTTAAAACCATAATCTAATAGCTTTTGAGCTTCAGAAAAACGTACTTTAGTTGAAGGAGCTTTCATAATAACTGCAATTAAAGATAAATCATTGCGAGTGGCGCTTGCAGATAAGTTAAAAAGTGCTACAGAAGTTGAGCCTGTTTTTAAACCAGTTGCACCTTTATAATTTCTAATTAATTTGTTAGTATTTACTAATTCCGATTTACCATCTCTTAAAGAATCCATCCAAATAGTAGTGTATTTGGTAATATCTGGATGCTTAGTTAAAAGTTCTCTAGACATCAAAGCAATATCATAAGCAGATGTTACATGCCCATCTTCATCAATTCCATGACAATTTTTAAAAGTAGTATCATTCATTCCAAGCTCTTTTGCTTTTGCATTCATTTGCTGAACAAAAGCTTCTTCGGAACCTGCTAAATATTCTGCCATAGCCATAGTGCAATCATTTGCAGAAACAACACAAATTGCTTTTAACATTTCATCTACAGTTAATTCTTCTCTTACATCAAGCCAAATTTGTGAACCGCCCATATTACTAGCATTTTCAGAACAAGGAATTTTATCTGTATATGAAAGTTTACCAGAATCGATAGCCTCCATAATTAATAAAATTGTCATAACTTTTGTAACACTTGCAGGTCTTAATTTTTCATGCATATTATGATCATACAAAACCCTTCCGGAATTCATTTCTATTAAAATAGCACCACCACATTGCAAACCTAAATCTGTAATATTAGCAGAGGTTGTAACTGTAGCATTAAAGAAATTGGTATCAGAATTATTTGTGTTATTAATATTTGAATTTGTGTTAGAAGTAATATTATTTTCGCTTAAAGGCTCACTTTCAGGAGACCACACATAAACACTATCTGAAGCATAAGAAACGGTGCAGATATAATAAATATTACAAAAAATGCATAAAAAAGCTAATAAAATGTAAACTATTTTTAATTGTATTTTGTTTTTAACAAACATAAATACCTCCCAAAATATAAATTAGTAAATTATATTTTGGAAAGGTATTTTTATGACATGTTGTATAATAGAAATTGATAAAAATTTAGAAAAATATAACTTATTTTGTGCAAGTAATTTTTTTAGTAATCAATTAAAAATTTAACTGCTATGCATTTATTTAGATACATAGTAATTTAATTTAGTAATTAATTAAAAATTTAACTACTATGCATTTATATAGATACATAGTAATTTGATTTAGTAATCAATTAAAAATTTAGCTACTATGCATTTATATAAATACATAGTAATTTGATTTAGCTTTCATAAGAAAGTTTTACAAGTTTTACATTAACTTTTTCTTCATTAACGTCAGAATATATTTTTATATCATACCCTGTATTGTTTTTGAACTTTAAGTCAAGCTCATCATATACAACAGTAGCATCTTTTCCTTTTTCTACATAACCAACTTCTTTGCCATGTTCATGCCTTTCAGTTACTTTTAATCCTTTTACTTTTAAAACAGCATCATAAAGAGTGGTACTAATTTGGCAGTTCCCACCACCATAACCTTTAGATTTCTTTCCTCCTACAAATATGCCCGCTTTTTCATAGCCTTCATCCGGTGAAGGATTACCTACTGTATCATTAAAAGAAAATTCCTCACCATTTTTCACAATAACACCATTTAATTTAGAAGCACTAATTTCTAAATTGTTATCACGTTTATTGTCTTCTACAAGAATTTTAGTAGAAAATTTAGAAATTTCAGTTTCAACTAATTTTTTAGTATTTTGATTGTTTTCATTATTGGTGTTTTCAGTATTTGAAGTATTTTGCTTATTTTCAATTTCAGTAGAAATTCTTCGAGTATCAGAAGTAGCATAAGGAGTATTATTAGAATTGTTTTGTGAAAAAAGGAAAAAGGCTGCAATAGCTGCTATTATAATTATTCCTATTAAAACAAAAATCCATTTATTTTTCATATAAAACCTTCCTTTCTTACCAATACTTTGAAGATAGTATAAAAATTATTTATCTTCATTTTTTAAATCAATAATTATTATTTTCAAAAAAAATAAAAATATTGATAATATTTATTTCAAAAAAGGAAGAAAGAACAAATTCTGAAAAAAACTGTTTTTGCATAATTGTATAATCAAATTTTTTAGATATAAAAATGGAATAAATTGCCATTTTGTCGAAATTTGACATACGAAAAAGCTTGAAAAATATTATTTTATATGCTTTAATAAAAGAAATTGCTAATATAGCAGTAAGTTTATTCTATTCTTAATATTAAATGATAAATATCAAATAATATGTTGTAATATTACAAATCAAAAGCAAAATTTTATACTTGAAGATTTTATACTTAAAACTCAAATAATTAACATTATATAATCTTATAATACATATTTATTCAAATAATTTTGTATCAAAATTTATTAAAATCGTTTATTTTTTGAATTTAAATTTTTTTAAAGTTTACTCTATAAGTATACAATAAATATGAAATTAATAACAATAAAATGTAACTTTTTATTTATAATGTTTTTAATTATGATGTGGCAAATGTAAAGTTAATAGCTAAGTAATATACAAGTAGAAGGAAAGTTGGTGAAATAACATAAAACTTAGTGCTAAATTAGCAATTTTATATAAATAAAAAAGGAGAAGTAATTAATGTCAGAAAACAAAATATTATCACCAAAAGTAGATGTGGTATTTCAAAGTTTATTTGGAGAACCGGGAAGTGAAAGAATAACAAAAAGATTTTTAGAAAATATACTAGGAGAAAATAGAAAGTTAATATTGACAGATAAGTTAGAAATTATTATACTAGAACTAAAGAAAATAAAAGGAAAAGAAAGAGTAGAAGGAGAATTACTAGACTGGTTATTTTTCATAGATAATCCAAACTCAGAAAGGGTAAAAGAGAAAATGAAAGAAAATAAAGAATTAAAAGAAGCAAATGAAAAATTACAAACAATGAGTGAAGAAGAATACATGGAAAGAATGGCATGGTTTAGAGAAAAAGCAATATTAGACTATAATTCAGGAATGTCAAGTGCTATAAGAAGAGGAAAGATTGAAGGAGAGAAAAAAGCAAAATTAGAAACAGCAAAAAAATTGTTAAAGCAAGGAGTAGATATAAATATTATAATAGAAGCAACAGGACTATCAAAAGAAGAAATTATGAAATTTATTGCATAAAAAAATATATAATATCATTTATAAAAAAGTAATTGTCAATATATTGAATTGAAGTATAGCAAAAAAGTTATACAATTTTTATTTACAGCTCAAATATTGACAGTTATATTTTTTTTGCAAAAATTGGGTTTACTCATTTTTAATCTAATGATATAATACAATAAGAAAAAAATAATTGTCGCATTAGGGACGTTTTTAAATGCGACAAAATGTCGCAAAAGTGCCACATGTTAAAAAAAGATATGTCCCTGAGGCGACAAAATGTCGCACTAACAAACGTCCCCGAAGCGACAAAATGCCCTCAAAGCGACAAGAAAGGAAAAATAAAAATGGAATGGATGAATAGTTTTGAAAATGAAATAGAACCACAAAATATTAGTAATGAAGAACAAAAAATGCAAATTGCCAAAAAGGTGGCTGAAAAAGTAAAAGATGGAGATATAATAGGATTTGGTTCAGGAAGTACATCATATTTAGCAATTAAAGAAATTGCTAAAAAAATAGAAGAGGAAGAATTACATATTATAGCACTTCCTACTTCTTATGAAATAAAAGCCTTATGCCAAACTTTAAAAATACCAACAGCAAGCATTTTAGAATATAGGCCAGACTGGTGCTTTGATGGAGCAGATGAAGTAGATAAAAATAACAATTGGCTTATAAAAGGTAGAGGAGCAGCACTGTTTAAAGAAAAGCTAAATATGGTAAATGCAGGAATTACTTACATTTTAGTAGATGATAGCAAATTTGTAGAAAATTTAGGAGAAAAATTTCCTATTCCAATAGAAGTTTACCCAGAAGCAGTAAATAGTGTAAAAGAAGCTTTATTAGACTTAGGGATGACAGAATGCATATTAAGAAAAGCAGAAAAGAAAGATGGACCTGTTTTTACAGAAAACAATAATGTTATTTTAGATACTAAATTTGTAGAAATATATGAAACTTTAGAAGAAGACATAAAATCAATTACTGGAGTAATAGAAAATGGATTATTTTTAGATTACCCAATAGAAGTAATACATTAGTAAAAATAAGGCTTATAGCATAAAATTTAATATGAAATTAAAATATTAAAGGCTTTGAGCTTCACATATAAAAATATCAAAGGAGGAGAGCTACTTATGTGGGGAGATATAGCTATTGCATTTTTGCTAGCCTTTATTACAGCTTTTGTATTAACACCATATACAATGCGTTTAGCAAAAAAGGTAGGAGCAATAGATGTACCAGATGATAGAAGAGTTAATAAAACAGCAATGCCAAGACTTGGAGGCTTAGCTGTAATTTGTGGATTTTTAGTTTCTACAATTTATTTGTTAATTGTAATGAGCATAGAAAATTCTATAAACTTATTTGGAGAAGAACAATATGCAGTAAAAATGCTAGGCTTTTTAGCAGGAATTATAATATTAGGAATAACGTGCTTTATAGATGATTCAAAAGGAGTTCCTAGCTGGGTAAAACTAATTGCACAAATTGCTTCTGCAAGTATTGTAGTAGCTTGCGGAATAAAAATAGAAAATATTAATTTACCATTTATAGATAATAAAATTTGGTTTTATGATTGGGTTTCATATATTCTTACTATAGGATGGATAGTAGGAATTACAAATGCTATTAATTTGATAGATGGCTTAGATGGGTTATCTTCAGGAATAACCTTAATATCTTGTATTTCTTTAATTATGATTTTTACATTAAATAAATCACCTCTAATTGCAGTTTTATTAATTACTGCATTAGGAGGATCTATAGTTGGGTTCTTACCATTTAATTTCAGCCCAGCAAAAACTTTTATTGGAGATGTAGGATCTAACTTTTTAGGATTTTGTTTAGCGGTTATTTCAATTTTGCGGAGTAGCAAAAACCTATACAGCATTAGTTTTAATTGCACCAATTATAGTATTGGGCTTCCCAATTTTTGATACTCTTTTTGCAATAGTTCGTAGAATTATTAAGGGAAAATCACTAAAAGCAGTATTTCAAGCAGATAAAGGGCATTTGCACCATAGATTAATGAAAAGAGGTTATACTCAAAAGCAATCAGTACTTATTTTATATGGGCTTACTGCAACACTTGGAATGTTTGCAATAATACTTTTGGAAAGTGGAATATGGAAAGCATTTTCATTTGCACTATTAGTAATTGCAATTGTTGCAATTGGATATAAAGATATTATAAAAGAAAATAATATAAAAGAACAGCCAATAGACGAAAATATAAATGAAAAAAATATTAGACATGATAAGTCATAAGAGTATAAAAAATATGAATAAACCTTGAGCGTATAAAAATATAGATAAATCTTAAACATATATATAATATGATAACAGAATATAGATTTTAAACTTATAAAAATATAAGAGGTCTAATAAAAAATTAAGTTACAATAAAAACATAAGAGCTAGCAAACTAAAAAAGTATATTAGAAAGAGAGGAGTAGCTTTAACAGTAAATGGAAGAAGAAAGAATAATTAGTCCAGAGTTAGAAGATGTGCAAGAAGAAAGAATGGAAAATTCACTAAGACCAAAAACTTTGGAAGAATACATAGGTCAAGATAAAGTAAAAGAAAATATGAAAGTATATATAGAGGCTGCTAAAAAAAGAGGAGAACCTCTCGATCATACTTTATTATATGGCCCTCCGGGACTTGGAAAAACAACTCTTGCAAATATTATTTCAAATGAAATGAATTCAAATATAAAAATAACATCTGGCCCAGCCATTGAAAAACCCGGAGATTTAGCTGCACTTTTAACCAATTTATCAGAATTTGATGTTCTATTTATAGATGAAATACACAGATTAAATAAAAGTGTAGAAGAAATTTTATATCCTGCCTTAGAAGACTATACCTTAGATATTATGATAGGCAAAGGTCCTAGCGCCAGATCAATTAGACTAGACCTACCTAAATTTACCCTTATAGGAGCCACAACAAGAGCAGGAGCTTTAGCAACACCTTTAAGAGATCGTTTTGGTATAATACATCACCTAGAATTATATCAAGTTAAAGATTTAGAAACTATTATAAAAAGGTCAGCAAAAATTTTAGAAATACAAATTGATGAAGATTCAGCACTAGAAATAGCAAGACGTTCAAGAGGCACACCAAGAATTGCAAATAGATTATTAAAAAGAGTTAGAGATTATGCTTTAGTTTTAGGAGATGGTAATATAAACTTAAAAATTACTAAAACAGCCTTAGGAAAACTTGAAATAGATGAAATGGGCTTAGATGATGTAGATAGAAAAATATTAGAAACCTTAATTATTAAATATCAGGGAAGACCAGTTGGAATAGAAACAATAGCTACCACAATAGGAGAAGAAACAGAAACAGTAGAAGATGTGTATGAACCATATTTAATACAAATTGGTTTTATAGCAAGAACAGTTAGAGGAAGAATTGCAACACCTGCAGCTTATAGCCATATAGGTGTTGCTTATGAAGGCTAAAATATTAGTTAAATTAATAGATAGTTGAAATATATAAAGCAAAGTAGGAAAGATGAATAGCTGAAAGAAATCAATCTTTCATACCTATATGTACTTTTTAACCAAACAAGAAAGGAAAAAATATTATGAAACTTTTAATGCATACATGTTGTGCACCATGTAGTGTATATTGTATAGATTCTTTAAGAGCAGAAAAAATTGAACCAACAGTATATTGGTATAATCCAAACATACATCCATACACAGAATACAAAGCAAGAAGGGATTGTTTAAAAGATTATACAAAATCAATTGAAGTAGAAGCTATATTTGAAGAAGAATATGGATTAGATAAATTTTGTAAAAATGTTATTGGAAGTTTGGAAACTAGATGTACAGATTACTGCTACATAGTTCGCTTAGAACAAACTGCAAAATATGCAAAAGAACATGGATACGACACAATTACTACCACTTTGTTAGTAAGTCCATATCAAAAGCATGAAGAATTAAAGCAAATAGGAGAAAATATAGCCAAAAAATATGGATTAAATTTCTTATATAGAGATTTTAGAGTAGGCTTTAGAGAAGGACAAGCAAAGGCAAGAGAGCTTGGATTGTATATGCAAAAATATTGTGGGTGCATTTTTTCGGAGGAGGAAAGATATTTACGACGCAAAAACGGGTAACTTCACAGTAGAGCCACTTTCAAAAAAAACATAGGAGTAATCAATTTATCGACACACATAAAAAATACTTAAAACCAATGAAATATAAACAAAAAAAGCATTTTTTTAAAGGAAAGCAAATTTTTAGCTTTCTTTTTTTAGGTAAAAAAACAAGCAAACAGGTAAAATTGTACTAATTTTTTTATTTATAAATTTTTAGTACCAATTATTCGTGTATATTTTATATTATAATGAAAATAATAATATTATATTTTAACTTTTAAAAAAATTTATTATAATGCAAAAGGAGGTTATGATGTTAAAATCAAAAATATTTATTATTTTATTTTTAATTTCTATATTTTGTGTGATACCAAATTTTGTTTCAGCAGCAAATATAGAAAAACAAACTGTAACAATAGATTTAACAACTCATACAACAGAAGATAAGCTTGACTCTCATGGATGGAAATGGGATAGTCAAACAAAAACACTAACTTTAAGAAATGCAAACTTTGAAGTGCTAGGTGACCAGCCATGTTTTATTTTTAACAAAAATGATAACATAACAGTTATATATG
>CANRKF010000025.1 GCA_947631145.1 uncultured Clostridia bacterium
AAAAACTTCATTTAAATTTTCATAATTTACATCTGAATAGCACTGTTTTCCCTTTGTTGTAGAAAAATACATGTTGTTTTTTTCTGGTGGATATTTTTCTAAAAATTTTTCTAAATTTTCATGTTCTTCAATTTCTAGCTTATCCCAATAATCAAGCCCTGCTCTTTTTAAATATTTATCAGTAATTTCAAAGCCTAATGGCTTTACTAAATGTAGTTTTGCTCCTATTGCAGCACAGGTTCTTGCTATGTTTCCTGTATTTTGTGGTATTTCTGGTTCAACCATTACAATATTTAATTTCATTTTTTACTTCTATTCCTTTCGTTTTATTTTTTCTTGTTCATCTTTTCTTTATATTTTCTTACTTTTTATATGTAATTGAATTTATAACATTAAATTTTTTAATAATTTATAATGTATTAATTGTAAAGTTGGGAAATAATAAAATATAAAAATTTCGTAAATCATTTGATTTTTATATGTTGTGAGTAATAATTATAAATAGATGAGATACCACATAAATACTATAACAACTAGTACGAATAAGGCAATAACTCCTGTAAGTTGAATTAGACTGTAATAGAATTATTATAAATAATTAATTCTATTACAGTCTATATATAATTGGGACCAGTAAGCAAATTTATATTAAATATTTTTATTAAGTTACTTCTCTTAATTTTACTACTAATCTTTCTTTTCCATTATTTGTACAGGTAATAAGTGTAAGTTCTTTTCTGCCATTTGTTAACTGACTTGTACATCTAGTATCTGATGGATCTACTACTTTTCTATCATATACTTTATATTCAAGTGTTCTTCCAGATAAGTCTGTTAATTGTGCAATGTCCCCATTTTTTAATTTATGTAAGTTTCCAAATAATTTTCCGCTTCTATAATAATGACCTACTATGCAATAATTTCCTACTTCGTTTGGTCCATTTTTACCCCAGAAGTAGCAAAGTGATATATTTAATAAATCTTCTGGAAATTCGTCTGAATTTTCTGGAACTTCTGATATTATAGGGTATTCAAGATTAATAGTTGGTATTTTTAAAATTGCCACTGTTGTGTACTGTATTCCATCTTTTGTTTTATATACTTTGGTATCTATATTATTTTTATTAGTGCTTGAGCTTGCTTTATTTTCATTATTATCTGATGTTTCACTATTATTTGTTTCTTCTTGCTTTTTTTCCTCGTATTCTTCATCTAAAATTACAACAATTGAATCTTCTGCAGATGCTTCTCTAATGGTATCATCGTTTTCGTATTGTAATTGTTCTAATATTTCGTGTGATACTTGTTCTGATTTGTTTCTATCATATTCAGCATAAATATAATATGAACATAAAAGGCATACTAAAAAAACAGATAAAAAGAATTCTATTTTATAAATAAATTTTTTTCTTTTTATTTGTGGTGTAACATATAATTTTTCCGTTACTAGGATTTGATTCATTCTAAATATAACCTTTCTTTTAAATTAGTATACACTATTTATTATAACATGAGATTTATAATTTTTAAATAGTATTTTGAAAAAAAATTAATATAAAATTACCACGTTAATTTTTTATACTTTCTTTTATAGCTAAAATCTTTTGCTAATAAATATAAATTTCTTTTTATACTTTTATCTTTTTTGTATTTTAAAGGATTTACTAATTTTCCTTCTTTTAATAACTTTAGGGCTTCCTTTCTTAAAGGAATACTTGTTACATATTTTTTTATAACACTTTTAGGTACAAAGCTTAATGCAATTTTATCTTTCATAAAAGTATATGGCTTGTCTTTTTCTAATATTAAGTCATCTACTAAATATTCTATTAAGTTATGACCTGCTGCTGCTAAATAATAACTACTTCTAGCTTGTCTTGGATTTATTTCAAGTACCTTATATTTTCCATCTCTTGAGTCATATTTTAAGTCAAATTCGGCAAACCCCTGATAACCTATTTCCTCCATAAAAGCTTTTAATGGCTCTACTATTTTCTCTTCAAATCCATGCTCATTAAAACCATTTACTAATAGTGTACAATTTCCAATTCCTCCTGGATTTCTTTCTTGCAAGCCTATTTGTGCAAGTGTAACTAATTGAACTTTCTTTTCTTTGCTACAATAAAATACACTATCAGATAAAGCGCAGTCGTCTCCCGGTATAAATTCTTGAATAACTAAGTTATCCTTATAGCCTGCATTTTCTATTTTGCTTATAACTTCTTCTAGTTCTTCTTTTGTATGTACTTTATATACCTTATACATACCATCAAATTTGTGTATATGATATTGTATGTTGTTTCCCGGTTTTACAATTAGTGGATACATAAGGCTTTCTATTTTACTGTTATCTAACTTTTCACCTTTACCGCATGGATATATATATGTTTTTGGAAACTCTAATCCGCTTTCTTCAAATGCTTGGTAAAAGGTATCTTTTACTAATAGCTTATTTAAAATTTCTAAACTTGGATAATTATGCACATATTTTTTATTTAATTTTTCTTTATTTTCAATAATTAATCGCACTAGTTCATCGCTTGTACCGATTAAAATTATTTTTTCTACTGTTTGATTTTTAGCATATGAATTTAAAGTAGTAACAAATATTTCTGGGTTTTCAAAGTCTTCGACTTCTTTAAAATTAACTATTTTACTATATGATACTACTCCCATTGCTTTTTTTGAAATGACATTTACCTTTTTGTTATATAGTTCATGATAGCATCTTGCCATATAATATGCATTAAAATCGCTTCCTAGAATTAGTACATCAAAACTTTTTTCCATATTTACTACAATTCCTTTCTAAGGCACAAATCTGGTTAGAAAAAAATTAAAAATTATAATTATTTTTCAACCTTTCCCTTGTATAATATATTTAATTTTTAATAAATATTTGTCTATAAACCTTTTGGGCTTGTATAATATTTTTTTAATAAAAATTTATCTATAAGCCTTTTTATTTATATAATAATATTTATAATTTGCTTGTAAACTTCTCACCTACTATAATTATTCTATATAGTTACATTTTTAAAGCTAAAGTTCATCTATTTCTACTACTTTACCGCCTTTTTTAAGTACACGAGGTACCCAATTATTAAACATACAAGATCCTTCATATACACTTGTTCCAAGATATTGGGCATATTCAGTCATTGGTATAGTTTCTCCTATTAAAGTTACTTTATCGTGCATATGAACAGTTTCATCTACCTTTGCAATAAGCATGCCCATATTAACAAAGCCTATTAATGGATATCTTTTGTTATTAATTACAATTTCTCTTCCTTTATTTTTTCTGTTAAAACCATCTGCATAGCCTATTGGTATAATTGCAACATACATATCTTCTTTTGCTTCATATATTCTTCCATAGCCTACAAAGCTACCTTTTTTAATTTTTTTTATTTGTATTACTTCACTATATAAAGAAAAAGCTGGTTTTAAATCAATATTAACATCTGTAGTAGTTTTACTTATATTGTTCTTTTTATTATAATAATTTCTTTTCCACTTTCTTAATGTGTTTAAAAATCCTTTTGGTAATGGCTTTGGTGTAGTGTTATAGCCATAAGTTATAATGCCTAAACGAACTCCATTAGAAAATGGAATTTTTTCATGATTTAATATGGTTTGACTTTTAGCTAAATGTACAATTGGAATTTGTTTTAAATCTATTTGTGAGGTTAATTCTTTGAATTTTTCCATTTGGTTATCCCAAGATTTATCGTATATTCCATCTGTTGCAAAATGTGTAAAAATTCCTTCTAATATAATATTGTGTTTTTGTTTTAAGCCTTCTACTACTTCTTTTACTATGTTTTTATCATATAAACCTAATCTGCAAAAGCCAGTATCTATTTTTATATGTACTTTTAAAGGTTTGCTAATTTCTTTTTTTATTAATTCTTGATAATATTCATAATCATGTACTGTAATTGTAATATTATGTTCAATGCATTCTTCTAAATACTTGATATCTATTGGTTCTAAACATAGTATTGGAATTGTTATTCCATCTTTTCTTAAACAAATGCCTTCTTCTAAGGAAGAAACAGCAAAATAGTTTATTCCGCTTTCTATTAAATATTTTGCAACTTTGTAGCTATGCCCATAAGCATTTCCTTTAACAACAGCAAAATAATAATCATATTCTGGATATTTTTTTATAATTTCTTTTACATTATGCTGTAGGTTATCTATGTTTATTTCTATATATGTATTTCTATACATTTTGTTTCCTCGCTTTTTTGCTTTATTATATCATAATATTTTGTATTGTCATTATATTTTAAGAAAAATTTTGCAAAACAGGTGCCCTACTCTAAATTTAATTATTTAGAACAGGACACCTGTTAAATATGAATTCATATAATTTATATAAATTACAAATTATTTTTTGTTTACTAAATCTTTTAAAGCTTTTCCTGCTTTGAATACAGGTGCTTTAGATGCAGGTATTTTTATTTCTTCTTTAGTTTGTGGGTTTCTTCCCTTTCTAGCAGCTCTTTTTCTTACTTCAAAAGATCCAAATCCAACTAATTGAACTTTATCTCCTTTTATTAAAGAATCTGTTACAACGCTAACAAATGCGTTTAATGATGCTTCAGCATCTTTTTTTGTTTCTCCTGTTTTTGCTGCCATAGCTGCGATTAATTCTGATTTGTTCATTTAAATTACCTCCTATAAGATTTTGAAATATGTAGACTCATATCTACTAATACATTATTCGTCATTCTTTAACAAAATCCTTCTTTTTTTTCGATTTATTTTTTTCAAAAAATGTGGATTTCCTAAGGTTTTTGTGTGTTTTGTTTTTTGAAAGCATTGCTATATCTAGGCTTCGGCGTTTGGCATACAGTACAAGCTTATTTAAGATTTTTTATTAACTAAAATATAGTTATATATCTTTTTTCCAAATGGTATCATATAAATTTCCTCTTTGGAAAATACTTTTAGAAAAATTATACTTATTAAATAAATAATTAGTGCAAGTATAAGTGCTAGAATAAGTGCTATTTTTTCTCCTATTTGTATCATTAAAGCTTTATATGTTATATTTGAAATTATACCCATTAAAGCTACCGATATACATGGTTTTATAATAAATTTATTTATATTTAGTTTTAAATTTATTTGTTTTTTTAAATATTTGAATTGAATAAATGCCGAAATTATATGGCATATTACAGTAGAAAATGCTGCTCCGGCTGTTCCGCCTAGCACAAAAGTATTTGGATTTATAGGTACTAAGTAGCAATTTAAAATTATTTTTATTATTGATCCAATTCCAAGTGCTATAGCTGGAACTAGCATTTTTCCTAAGCCGTGCAAAGCTCCACTAATAGTTTGCTCTAATACAATAAATATTATACTTAAAGCGCTTATTTGATAAATAAAGCTTCCAGATGTTGCATTTGGAAATAGTAATTTAAGTATTGGTTTTGCGTATATAACCATTAAAATCATACAGGGAAGCCCTATTAAAATAGTTGTTAGCATAGAAAATGATATTCTTTTTTCACATGTTTTCATATCTCCTATAGCTTTTGCAGATGAAATTGTGGGAACTAAGGCTGTTGAAAATGCTATGTTAAAGGACATTGGAAGTGTTACTAAGGTATCTACTTTTCCACATAAAATTCCATATTCTATTTTTGCTTGCTCTTCTGACAAAAACTTTTTTAAGCCTCTTACTATTGTCATTGAATCCACATTTTTATTTATCGTGCCTATAATGGCTCCCATAGACATTGGAATTGATACAGATAAAATTTGTTTAATAGTTTTTCTTATTCTAGTGGGTTTATAATTTACTGTATTTTTTATTTGATAAGCAATTTCTTTTTTCATTATTTTATAATATTTATATAAGTAGAAAAAGCAAAGAAAAGTTGCAAGTGTAGTTGCTAAATTTGCTCCCGCTGCCATAATTACGGTATCTGTTCCTGAAATCATTGCAATGAATTCTACTAAAATAACTGATAATACTGTTTTAAAGAATTGTTCTAAGGTTTGTGCATTCGCGGTTATTTTTAAGTTTTCCATTCCATTGAAATAGCCTTTTATAACGCATGATACTGCCACTAAAAATATTGATGGTGATAATGCTACTAGGGTAAGCTCTGCTTCTGGAATTTGCAAAAAATTATTTGCTATATAATTTGCTCCTAAAAATAGAATTACACTACATAGAAATGAAATTAACCCAAAAGTAACAAATGCTATTTTGAAAATTCTATGTGCTCCTTTATAATCTTTTATAGCTACATGTTCAGATACTATTTTGGCAAGCGCACCGGGTATTCCAACAGATGAAATTGTTAAAAATAATGCATATATTTGGAACCCACTACTATAAATAGCGTTTCCTTTATCTCCAAAGCCTTCCCTATTTGTTAAATATAGTTTATATACTAACCCCAGAATTTTTACTAATACTTGAGAGAACATTAGTAATACTACACTTTGCATAAAACTTTGTTTTTTTAGCTTTTTACTTTTCATTTTTATTATCCTTTCAAATGTATGAAATGTGTTAAAAGGTTTATTTCTTAGGCTACCTATTTATCATTCTTTCAAATGTACGAAATGTGTTAATATGAAATATATTAAAAGGTTTATTTAAGCTACTTATAATAAGCTTCTTTAAATACATACTAATAAAAATAAAATTTTATGACTATTTAAGTGGTTAATATTTTTTTATATGTTTTTAACACCTTTCTTAGTCTACCCGTGCGAAATATGTGGCAATTGTTTTCGAAGCAAACTCTTTTATTATTTTCTAGAAAAGTGCATTGTTTTGATATTTTATAAATAATATTAGTTTTTGAAGATGCATTTTTCCTATTATTTTTGCAAAAAACCTTGTTTTTTTCGCAATTTTGTAAGATAATAGTAGTATAGAGTTTAAAAAGAAAGTGGTGAATTTTTTTGTTAAAACTATTTGATAAATTTTTAAAGTTTTTAAAGACAGATAGAAATACTTTTGTAACTTATATTTTATCGTTAATATCTGCCTATTTTTTAATAGATAGAATGGTAGAATTTTTATTTATTGTTTTTACAGGAGTAGGTTATAGCTATTGGGGACCAATTAAATACACACTTGCATTTGTTTGTTTAGCTTTTGCATTTTTCTTATCTGGTCCTTCTAAATTTTCTTCATCGGATGTTGCAAAATATAGAATATTCCATTCCTTTTTTGTTTGCTTTTACATTTTAATTGTATGTGCAGTTGTTGAATGGATAAATCAATTAGTTTGGATGGGACTATTATCTTTACCAAATTATCCGGAACTTGCAACAGAGTTTTTCTACTTATTTAAACCTGCTTTAACAGCTATTGCGGTATATGTTCCACTGGTTACATTTTATAAGGTATTTAAATGGCTACTATTTACTGTACATGATACAAAAGATATTCGTGATTCAATATCTGATTATCCCGGAATTTCTTTAAGTTCAGATAAAGAGGCTCATGGTGTTTATACTTGTGAAGTTAAAGTTTGTACAGATAGTGAAACCGGAGAAGATATTTGCATACCAGAAAGTAAACGTTTTGAATCTTTCTTAGTTGTTGGTGTTTCTGGTTCTGGTAAAACTACAATGGTTTATGAACCAATGCTTGCAAGAGATATAGAAAGAAAGTCTTTCTTCAAAGAAGTTTCTAAAGAAATGGGCTTTACAGCTTTAAAAACAGGGCTTGCTACTATTAATTGCCCTTACAATAACGATTATATAAATGAGAATTTTTCTTTGGATATGTTAATTCCAAATAGTGAAAAAATTGATATTTATAAAAAGTATATGCAAAAAATGATTATTGCAAGTTCAGGTGATAAAATTACATATCGCAATATGGGTATTACATATATTTCTGCTGAACATGAGTCTGTAGACAAAATAGCAAAAGTTGCTAATAATTATAATATTCCAGTAAATATTGTTGATCCAAATAGAGTGGATTCACCCGGCTTAAATCCTTTTATTTATAAAGATCCTATAAAAACTGGTTTAACTGTTTCTTCTGTATTAAAAGGCTTATTTTTACAAGCTAGACCAGATACAGAGCTTGCATACAGAGAAAATGAGGCTATGCAAATTACTGAAAACTTATCTATTTTATTGAAGGAAATATATCCTTTAGAGCATGAAGGTTTACTTCCTAACTTAGAAGATTTATTAGAATGTTTAACTAATTTTGATTTAGTTGTAAATATGGTAGAAAAAATGAAGCAAATTCCAGAGCTTTCAAAAAAATATCAAATTCTAATTCGTTATTTTGAAAATAATTTCTACCCAGATGGTAATAATACTTTAAATACTAAGCGTTCTGTTACAACGGCTTCTTCTTCACTAGATAACTTGCTTCGTTATCCCGGTGTTAAAAATATTTTATGTAATCGTGCTAATAATTTAGATGCAGAAAAAATATTATCAGAAGGTCAAGTAACTTTAGTATGTACTCGTAGAGGTGATTTAGGAGAAACTGCACATAAGGCTTTTGGTTTATTCTTTATTTTATTAATGCAACAAGCTATTTTAGGTAGACCTGGAAATGATAATACTCGTATTCCTCATTTCCTTTATATAGATGATTTTCCAGCATATATTTGTAAAGCAACAGAGCCTATTTACACTTTATATCGTAAATATAAAGTTGCTACCGTGCTAGATTCTCAAAACTTAACACAATTAACTGGTGATTATGCATCTGATCCTAGAGGAAATTACTATAAAGATTTAATTTTATCTAATACTGTTAATAAATTTATATTTGGTAATGCTCTTCCAGATGATGTTAAATGGTGGGAAAGTGCTATGCAAGATAAGAGAGAATGGTCTTGGAAAAGTGATTATAACACTGCTCCAGATAAACAAGGTTATGATCAAAAACTTGGTGGAATTGAATTTAAGTGGAAGCCTAACTTTGGCGCTGGCAAAATAATGTCTTTGAAGGCTAAACAAGTTATTTACAAAGTAAAGGATACTAAAGGTAAGAGTGTTGTTAATAAAGGTAAAGTAGATTTTATGGAATCTAAATATAAAGAACCTCAAAAGCTTAAAAAATATGATTTTACTAAGTTTACAAGTGGTATTTCTGAAAGAAGCGAAGCTGCTAAAAGACTTCTTAATAAAAATAAAGGTAAGTTTGCAGCTGCTACTGAAAGTAACAACAATTATGATATTGATAGAGAAATAGATCCTATTAAAACAGATACTTCTGATTCTAGCTTTTTATTTGATAATGAAGATGCTATAGTTGTTAATTTAAAGAATAAGAAGAATTAGGAAGATACTTAGAAAGTTAATTGAAAATTTTAGATAAATTTAAAGATTAAGTATATATTTTAAAATTAAGCATATATTTTAGGCGCTGATTGGAGAAACTATTTTTATAGTTTTCCTTCAGCGCCTTGTTTATAATTGTGCTTTTTTATTTTGATATCAGAGGATCGCTTACCATTTCTATTGCAACTTATATTTGCTGAAATCAGAGTTTAGTAGACAAACTAGAGGACGTACATATTGCGAATTGTTGACAGGACTATTGCTGAAAGTGCCATTGACATCGAACATGATGCGAACATACTTACCTTCACCACTGCTAGGCGAAGCCAACCACCAATAGTTTTTGGTTTTCGTGCAATAAATACCATTTCTTTGTCCGTTTTCAAACCAACTACTAGATGCCCCTCCACCGGTATATCCATATTCATCTGTACTTAAAGTTATTTTATGTTCATTATAATTTCCTGTATTATATGACTTTGCAAATAATTCTATTGTTGGACTTCCTATTGCATACACCGCATCGTCATTTTTATACTGTTTCCACTGATTTGGATCTGTTAACCACGCTACTGCTCTTATATTTTCATTCACATTATCTTCTGTAAAAAATGTTCCTGCTGTCTCTAACATTGGATTTAATTTTCTTCCTACATTTGTTACACTTGCTCCATTTTGATAATTGCTATATTGTTGATCTAATCGATATTCCGTTGTTGTTAATGTATCTGCAATTATATAAGCATAATTTTCATCTTGATAGAATAATCTCCATTTGCTTATATCACTTGCTGAATATCCTGAATAGCCAACAACTTCTTTTCCATAATCAGCTTCATTTATTGCTTCTCCTATTTCTACTTCTAGTACTCCATACTTTTCTTCAAATACAGAGGTATGAAAACAAACTATTGGACGTACCGAATACGAGACGTCGTCGATGCGAGCCGAACCAAAGCGAGCATAATCATCAATAACATTCAGTACTCCATATTCGTCACCGTTGTTAGGTGAAGCTAACCACCATGTGCCTCTGTTGCTCTTGCGATAAATACCATTTCTTTGATCTGTTTCAAACCAGTCATTAGATACGTTTGAGGTATATCCATATTCACCTGTAGTTAAAGTTATTGTATGTCCGTTATAATTTCCTGTATTATATGACTTTGCAAATAATTCTATTGTTGGACTTCCTATTGCATATAACGCATCATCATTTTTATATTGCTTCCACTGATCTGGATCTGTTAACCACGCTACCGCTCTCATATTTTCATTTACATTATCTTCTGTAAAAAATGTTCCTGCTGTCTCTAACATTGGATTTAACTTTCTTCCTACAGTTGTTACACTTGCTCCATTGGGATAATCTCCATATTGTTCATCTAACTGATAACTAGTTTCTGTTAATGTGTCTGCAATTATATAAGTATAATTATCATCTTGATAAAATAATCTCCATTTGTCTATATCACCCGCTGAATATCCTTTTACTAGTTCTCCATATTTTTCTGTATTTTTTGCTTCTCCTATTGTTATATCTTCTTCATGAAATTCAGGGGGTGTTGGTTCCGGATTTGTTGGTAGTGTTGTACTTTCATTTAATATATTATCTAATTCTCCTAATAAATTATTTAAATCTTCCTGTTGCTTTTCTTCTGCTTTTTTTGTTTTCTCTGCTGCAAGCTTTGCTTGTGCTATTATCCCATCTTCTCCTAATACCATTGTTATGGTTACTCCTGCTAGTATTAAAAGAACCACTATAGTAACTACTAACGCAATTAATGTAATTCCGTTCTCCTTTTTTAAATTTAATTTTTGATTTTGATAAGAAAATTTTTTTACTAAATTTTTGCACATTTTTTCCATTCTTCTTCTCCTTTTCTTATGTTTATTATTTCTTGTTTTTATCATATTATGCAATTATTTTTATGACATTTCTGTCATATAATTTATTTAATTTTAACAATAGTATTTTCAAAAGTCAAGATATAACGACAAAAATGTCGTTCTTTTTTGTTTCATACTGTAATATAATATTAAGAATAAGAAATGGAGGTTAGGAAATGATTAGACAATATCGTTTGGCAAGTAATTTGTCACAAGAAGAACTTGCAGAAGAAATAGGAATTAGTTTACGCCAATTGCAAAGATTAGAACATCACGAGGAAAATACTAGAATTTCTACCTTCAAAAAAATTGTAAATGCGCTAAACATTGCAGATGAAGAGATTATAAAATTTATAAGAAATGTTAAAAATTAGATTTAAAAGTGCATATTATAGAATAATGCTATAAAAACTTTCAAGTTAAAAAATAAGTGATTTGTATAATAATGCTGCAAAAACTTTCAAGTCAAAAAATAAGAGATTTGTATAATAATGCTGTAAAAACTTTCAAGTCAAAAAATAAGTAATTTATATAATAATGTTGCAAAAAATTTTAAGTAAAAAAACTAAGCGGATTGTGAAGTGGTAAGATGAAAGCAGACTTTTTGTGTCTACTTTTTGTTGACAACTTCACGGATTGCTTAGTTTTTTAGCTATTTTTTAGAATATTTTGAGTTAAATGTAGATGTTTTAAAGTAGGTATTAGTTGAACTGCATTATGTGTTTTTTACTTTTCATATCTTCTTTTTTATTCTTTTTATAAATACCTACTTTGAATTATTAGAACCTGTTCCTAATCTAATTGATAAAAGCTTGCTTATACCGTTTTCTTCCATTGTAATTCCATAAACTGTATCTGCCGCTTCCATTGTGCCTTTTCTATGTGTTATAATTAAGAACTGTGTTTCTTTGCAGAATTTCTTTAAATATTCTGCAAAACGGTATATATTTACATCATCTAGTGCTGCTTCAATTTCATCTAAAATGCAGAATGGTGCTGGATTTATTTGAAGTATTGCAAATAAAAGTGCTATTGCTGTAAATGCCTTTTCTCCACCTGATAATAGCATCATATTTTGCAGTTTCTTTCCCGGTGGCTGAACATGTATATCTATTCCACATTCTAAAAGGTTTGCTTCATCTTCTAATATTAATTCTGCCTTTCCACCGCCAAATAATTCTTTAAATACTTCGCTAAAGTTTTTATTAATTTGTGAAAATTTTTCTTTAAATTGCTCTTTCATATTTTCTGTTATATCACTAATTATTTTTCTTAATTTTGCTGCTGTGTTTTCTAGGTCTAACCTTTGTTCTGATAAGAAGTCATATCTTTCTTTTGTTTTTTTGTATTCTTCTATAGAATCTATGTTAATACTTCCTAGTTCTTTTATTTTATCTCTTAAATTCTTTACTTGCTTTTGGGCTACCGCTATATTTTCTGGCTTTTTATATTCTTCTACTGCATTTGGTGTTAGCTCATATTCGCTCCATAATGCTTCTGTTAATTCAGTAATTTCTTCTTCTATTTTAGATTTTTTTACATCTAGCTTTACTATTTGCTCTTTTAAGTTTTCTAAGGTATTAAATTGGCTATTTATTTGTTCTTCTGTTCTGGTTAGTTCTTCATTTTTAGATGTTCTTTGCTCTTTTAATTTTTCTATGGTTGTAGAACTGTTTGCAACTTCTTCTTTTATTTTTACAATTTGTGCTTCATTTTCTGCAATTGTTTTTTCTAACTTTTCATTTTCTTCTGCTAGGCTTAAAATTGAAGCATTTTTGATTTCTATGCTATTTTGCAAATTTTCAATATCTAAGGCAATTCTTTCTACCATTTCGTTTATTGAATTTTCACTTTCGTCAAAAGAACCAACTGAAATTTTTAAATTTGTAATATCCATATTTAAATTGTTTATATAGGTTTGCTGGTCTTTATTTCCAATAGAAAACTGTTCTATAATTTGATTTAGTTCTTCACTTTCTTTATTCAAATTTTCTATATTTTCCTCGTTTATTTTCTTTTGATTTATATTTTCTTCTTTTTGTTTATCTGCAAGAATTACATCTTCTTTTAGTTTTGTAAGTCTTTCTTCTAATTTTGAAATTGTTTCTTCTAGCGCTACCATTTTTTGTTTTTCAGTTGCATACACTATTTGTATTTCTTGCAAAGTTTTTTCTAGTTTTGCTGTTTCTTCTATACTATCACTTATTGATACTGCATAGTTTTCTTTTTCTTCTGTTTTTTCTTTAATTTGCTTTTCTATTTTTTTAAGCTCTAGCTCTAAACTTGATATTTCTCTACTTCTTCCTAAAATATTAACTGTTTTATTTGGCGCGCTACCTCCTGAAATAGAACCTGTAGAACTTATAATATCTCCATTTAATGTAACAATACGGAAAGAATAGTGATCCTTTTTTGCTAAATTTATGGCTGTATCCATATCTTTTACAACTACTGTTCTACCAAGTAAATTAAGTACTATTTGTTCATAAGTTTTATTACACTTTACTAAATCTGATGCAATTCCTATAACTCCATCCATTTTAGTTAATTTTTCTAATTTTTTTCCTTGTATAGATGCAACTGGTAAGAAAGAAGCTCTTCCTAAATTGTTTTTTCTTAAATATTCTATTAATTTTTTTGCATCTTGCTCGGTTTTTGTAACTATGTTTTGAAGGGATTGACCTAAGCACATTTCTATGGCAAGTTCATATTCTTTTTCTACAGAAATTAAATTGGCTAAAACTCCATAGGTTCCTTCTTTTAAAGCGCTATTTTCTTCACAGGCTGTTAACAAAGATTTAACGGTTTTGTGATATCCTTCCTTTTCTTTTTCTGTTTCTACTAAGAATTGATGTCTTGCTTGTTTTACTCTTTGCTCATATACTAATTTATTTATTTGGTCTTCATACTGCTTTAATTTGCTCATGTTTTCTTCTTTTGTTTTTATGCTTTTTTGCAAATTATTATCTGCTATATTTCTTTTATTTTCTAGCTCTGTAAAGCCTTTAGAAAGTTCTTGTTTATTAATTCTTGTTTTATCTAATTCTGAAATTACTGAGTCTATTTCATTTTTTAGTTGTTTTTTCCTTTTTTCTAGGTTTTCAAAATTAGCATCTAAGGTGCTATTTTGTGCTATTATTTCGTATTTTTGGTCTGTATTTTGTTCTAACTTTTTCTTTTTAGCTTCTATTTCTAATTCTTTATCTGATAATTTTTTAGTTAATTCTTCTAATTCTGCTTGTTTTGTTTTTAGTTCTTCTTCAAATTTTTGCTTATTGCTATTTAAGTTAGTTTTCTTTTCTAACTTTTGTGTTTGTTCTTCTTTTAGCTGAACAATTCTTGTTTTTACTTCTTCTATTTCTTTTTCTAATCTTTCTTTATTAGATTTATTGTTTTGTATTCTTTCTTTGCTAATTCCTATTTCAGAATTTATTTTTTCAATTTTATTAGTGCTTTCAAAGCCTAAATTTTGTGCTGTTTCTATTTGAGAAGTTAAGTTATCTAATACAACTTTTAATTCTTCTTTTGCTGTTTGAAGGCTTTCCATTTTGCTATCTTCGTTTGTTTTTTGTGATGTAATAATTTCTACATCTTTTAATAATTGCTCTAATTTTTCTTTATAGTTTTTTATGTTATATACAAATAAACCTACTTCAATAGATTTTAGCTCTTCTCTTAAATCTAAAAACTGCTTTGCTTTATCTGATTGTTGTTTTAAAGGTTCTATATTTGCTTCTATTTCTGATAAAATATCATTTATACGCAACAAGTTTAGTTTTGTTTGTTCTAACTTTTTTTCTGACTCTTGTTTTCTTGTTCTATATTTAACAATTCCTGCCGCTTCTTCAAAAATATGCCTTCTATCTTCTGATTTATTACTTAAAATTTCTTCTATTTTTCCCTGCCCAATAATACTATAACCATCTTTTCCTATTCCTGTGTCCATAAATAGTTCTAGAATATCTTTTAACCTACATGGTACTTTGTTTATTAAATATGCTGTTTCTCCACTACGATATAGCTTTCTAGTAACGGTTACTTCTGTATATTCTATTGGAAGTTTTCCATCTGTATTATCTATAACTATTGAAACTTCTGCAAAGCCCAAAGATTTTCTAGCTTGAGTTCCCGCAAATATTACATCTTCTGATTTTGCACCTCTTAAAGATTTCATGCTTTGCTCGCCAAGTACCCAACGTATGGCATCTGAAATATTACTTTTTCCAGATCCATTTGGTCCTATTACAGAAGTAATTCCCGGTTTAAATTCTAATATGGTTTTATCTGCAAAGGATTTGAAGCCTTGCATTTCTATTCGTTTTAAGTACATTTTTCTCACCTATCTTGTGTTTATTATTTTTAACATTTAAAGTATATCGTTGTTTTTGTTAAAAGTCAAATTAAAATAAGTTTACTATCTTTTTACAATTTTCAATTATCTTATTTAAGTCAACATTTTTAATTTGACGATTTTCCATTAAAATATTTCCTTTTACTATGGTAGTAAGTACATTTCTTCCACTTGTGTTATATACTAAGTTTGCTATTTCATTTAAATTTGGAATTATTTTAATATTATCTAAATTTTCTTTTACATCTACTAAAATAATGTCAGCATCTTTTCCTTCTTCTATGCTTCCTATTTTTTCTTCTAAACCTAGTAATTTTGCACCTTTTATAGTTGCCATTTTTATTACTTCTTTTGCACTAATTCTTGGCTCATTTTCATGTATTCCACCTTGAATTAAGCAGGCTATTTTCATTGTTTCAAACATATCTAAATTGTTTCCAGAACCTTGCCCATCTGTTCCGAAGGGCAACATTTAAGCCTTCATTTATATATTTGGTAATGTCTGCTATTTTACAGCCTAGCATTAAATTTGAAACTGGATTATGTGCTATTCCACAGTCCATAGTTTTTAAGGTTTCAATATCTTCGTTATTTAACTTCACTGAATGTGCTAAAATAGTATGTAGTCCATCAAAGTATTTTTTTAATACTTGTACTGCTGGCATTCCATGCATTTTTTGTATGTCTGATATTTCGTCTTTGCTTTCCAAAAAATGTACATGTATTGGTAAATTGTATTCTTGTGCTAAATCTGCTGCCTTTTGCAAGCATTTATCTGAACAGGTATATAGCCCGTGTGGAGAAACTGTATATGTAATTAAATCGTTTTGTGTATCTCTTGTTTCATAAAATTCTTTAAATTCTTGTACTTTTTTATCTAGGGTTCCATCTGTGTCTATTAAAGTTCTTGTAAGCACTGCTCTTACTTTAAGCTCATTTGCGGCTTTTCTTGTTTCTTCAGACATAAAATATTGATCATTTATACATGTGGTTCCTGTTGAAATCATTTCTATGAAAGAAAGCATACTTGCATAATAAATATCTTCTTTCGTTAAATTATCTTCTATTGGCCAAATTTTTTCATGTAGCCATTCATATAAATTGCAACCTTCCGTGCTTACTCTAAAAATGCTCATTGGTATATGTGCATGTGTATTTATTAAACCCGGCATAACTATTGTATTTTCTGCATTTATTGTGTAAGCTTCTTCGTTATTTTTTTCTATTATTGAAGTATCATTAACATTTTGTACTTCTGAAGTATTATTAACATTTCGCCTTTCTGAAACATTAAAGCTTTTTAATTTTGTAATTTCTTTTGTGCTTAAATTATCTCCTATTTTTGCAATTTTTCCATTTTGAATAAATATATCTTTATTTTCTATTACAACATCATTATCTTTAAAAAGTAATACTTTTCCACCTTTTATTAATAAATTTTTCATTTAAATTTCTCTCCTTACAACTTTGAATTTATTCATTTATTTTTTATATTTTATTTTCTTTAGTAATACACTAATTTTTCTTTATTGTACTACGATTATTTTAAAAAGACAATCTTTATTTTTGCTTTTTGAATTTTAACCTTTGCACAAGTAAGCAAAAGGTGGCACAAGTATGTTTCTTTAATTTTAGCTTTACACAATAACCAAAAGTTGGTAAAAGTATGCTTCATTTTTCCCTTGCCAACTTCTTATTTTTGTAGTATTATTATTTTAGATAATTATATTTAATAAATTTAACTTGTTCCATAAAATACATAATTTGGACCTGTTCTATTTAACAAAGGAGAAATACTCATGTTTGAAGAAAAATTAGATTTTTATAGTCCTGTAAATTTAAAAACTTATAACTTAAATCAAAGTATGCGTTATGAGTTAAATATATTAGAAAGAATGGATCCTTTTACTAGAAGACATAGCGAGAATGTTGCAAATCTATGTTGTAGAATTTGCGAATATTTAAGATGTAAACGTTCTTTTATTGTTTATTGTACAATTAGTGGATATTTACATGATATTGGAAAAATATTCATTCCACGTGAAATTTTGAATAAGCCTTCTAAGCTAACTGATGAAGAATATGAAATTATGAAAACACATACTACTATAGGTTATAATATGTGTATGAAAGATTTAAGTTTGCGACCTTATGCAGCTGGTGCTTTAAATCACCATGAGGCTTTAAATGGTACTGGTTATCCGAATGGAATTACTAAAAAAGATATTCCTTATGTTGCTCAAATTATTCGTGTAGCTGATGAATATGATGCTATTGTTACTAAAAGGCAATATACAACTCACGTTAATATTTCTGAAACTTTAAGAGATTTAATAAAAGATACCAAACCAGATCCTAAATTTTTAGCCTTAGACCAATTAGCAGAAAAAAAGAAAAATGGTAAGGTTAATGGTACTATTTTAAAACAGTTATTTAAAGTTGTAATTGATGATACTCTATATGAAATTAGTGGTATTATGAATTATATAGAATATTTAAAAGGTGAAATAAAGCGTTTAGAAACTATAAAAAGTTATGAAGAAAAGGCTGAAAAGTCTAATAAACAAAAAACAAAAGATTATTATATTGAAGGTATGAAACTTTTACTTAAAACTAATGATGGTGAAACTATAGAAAACTATAAACAAGTTTTACTAGAGTATAATAAGACTTTAAATATTCGTAATGATAGGGTAAACAAATTATATAAAGAAATTAGTATTATAAAGAAATTAAGAGTTTAGTTATAAAATTTTTCTTTTGCGTGAATCTTTTGCGAAGAATTCGAAAAAAAATAATAGTGTGAAGAGCAAAGAAATTTTTTTAATGACACTTTGTGCCAAGCGAAGCGACGGAATAGGGATAGTGTGAAAAATAAATTTTTTTGACGGCACATTGTTCTAAACTATGCTATGGAATGGTGGTTAACATGGATTATAAAAAAAGTTCCAAAGGGAAAAATACATCTAGTTATATAGAAAAAAATACTACTTCTAGAAGTTATAAAGAAAAAAATGCCATATCTAGAAATTCTAAAGAAAAGGCTAATTCAAAAACTTCTAAGGGTATTAACGTTTCATATAAGAAATTAAGAGCAGTAATGATAGTCTTTTTTATTGTGCTATTGTTATTAATTATAAGAATTGGATTTTTACAATTTGTACAAGGTGCAGAATTAAAAGAAGAAATGTATAGTCAATTAATTAAAAGTGCTTTAATTAGTCCTAAGCGTGGCACAATTTATGATTCTACAGGAAAAGCTTTAGCTATTAGCGCTCAGGTAGATACTGTTAGTATACAACCTTCTGCTATTGTAGTAAAAGATGGAAATGATATAAATGAGGATAAAACAAAAGCTTTGAAAGAAAAAGTTGCTAAAGCTCTATCTGAAATTTTTGAGCTTAAATATGAAGAAACTTTAGAAAAGATATCTTCTGATACAAGCCTTGTTACTATTGCTAAAAAGCAAGAAAAAGACAAAATAGATAAATTAAAGGCTTGGATGGATGAAGAGAAATTTTATTCCGGCATTAATATTGATGAAGATACTAAAAGATACTATCCTTATGAAAATTTAGCTTCTTCTTTAATTGGTTTTTATGGTGAAGATCAAGGTAGAGAGGGCTTAGAGGCTTCTTGGGATAGTGTTTTAACTGGTACTTCTGGAAAAGTTATTTCTGCTCAAGATGCTTTGCAAGAGCTTATACCATACAATAATCAAACTTATATTCCTGCTAAAAATGGTAGTGACATTACTTTAACAATTGATGCTAATATTCAAGCTATTGTTGAAAAGTATTTAAAACAAGCTTGTATTGAAAATAATTGTAGTAGAGGCGGGAATGTTATTGCTATGAACCCAAAAACTGGGGATATTTTAGCTATGGCAACATATCCAGACTATGATCTTAATAATCCATTTGATATGCCTAGTTATATAAAAGAAAAAGACTGGAAGAAAATGAGTTCTGAAGAAAAATCTACTGCCTTATATACTACTTACAGAAATCGTGCTATTTCGGATCCTTATGAGCCCGGTTCTGTTTTCAAAATTATTACTTCTTCTATTGCTTTAGAAGAAAGTTTAGCTAATCCGGATACTTCAAATATATATACTTGTAACGGAGAATATGAGGTTTCTGGTGTTAAAATACAGTGTACAGGAAATCATGGTAAACAAACTTTAAGACAGGCATTAGCTAATTCTTGTAACCCAGCTTTTATACAAGTTGGAAAAAAGATTGGTGCTTCTACTTTTTATCGTTATTTTGATGCCTTTGGTTTATTTGATCAAACTGGCATTGCTGCTTCTGGTGAAGCTACAAATTCAATTTTTTGGGATTTAAATAATGTAGGAAGCCTAGAGCTTGCTACTATGTCGTTTGGACAAAGATTTAAAATTACACCTCTTCAAATGATTACTGCTGTTTCTGCAGTAGCAAATGATGGAATTTTAATGAAGCCAAGAATTGTGAAGGAAATAAAAAATACAGATACAGGTGCTATAACTACAATAGATCCAGTACAAGTAAGGCAAGTTATTTCTACAGAAACAGCATCCACTGTTATGGATATGTTGGAAACTGTTGTAACTGATGGTACTGGAAAATATGCAAAGGTTAAAGGTTATTCAATAGCTGGAAAAACTGGTACATCTGAGCCAGATCCTAACAACGAAGATGAAGGCTTTACTGCTTCTTTTGTTGGTATTTCTCCTACTGAAAATCCTGAAATAGTGCTTCTTATTACACTTTATGATCCACAAGGTCCAAAGGGCTGGCATGGAAGTAACGTAGCAGCTCCTGTTGCTAGCCAAATTTTAACAGAAGTTCTTCCTTATATGCAAGTTCCATCAGATTCTACTAGCAGTTCTTCTAGTAATACTATTACTTTACCAGATGTAACAAATAAAACTGTTGCAGAAGCTAAAAAAATTCTAGAAAAAGCTGGATTTGTTTGTAGTACCTCTGCTAAATCAACTGATGTTGTAACTGAGCAATATCCTGTTAAAGGTTCTTCTTTGCTTAAAAATTCTATTATAAAATTATATACTGAAAAGGAAAATACTCGTGTTTCTAAGCAGGTACCAAGTTTAATAGGTAACAGTTTATCTCAGGTAAAAACAAAACTTAAAGAATTAAATTTGAATTATATTGTTTCAGGTTCTGGAGTAGTTATTAGTCAAGATCCTATTAAAGGAACTTCTGTTGAGGAAGGAACCGTAATTAAGATTACGCTGGGAAGCTAGAATAAATGTCGCGTTGGGGACGTTTCTTAATGCGACAGTTTGTCGTCTTAGGGACGTTTCTTAACGCGACAAAATGTCGCATTAGTGCCACATCTTAAAAAACATATGTCCAAAAAGCGACTAAGTAATTTAAAAAACAGTTTTAGATTAAATTTCTAAAACTGTTTTTTTCTAATTTTTTTATCAATTAAATTAAGCTACTTTCTCAGTATAATTAATTACTGTAATTTCAGTAATTGAGTTTCTAACAGTATTTACTAACTTTTCTAATTGTTTTGCAACTTCATTACTATAAGATGCTTCTCCACATTGTTTACATACTTGAGATGGTACTTTTCTAATTATAATAATACATTTTTCTAACTCAAACATAAATGTAGTATTTTTATTTTCTATTTTTCCTTTACACATAAAGCAATTCATTATACTTTTTTATCCTTTCTTGTTTTTAAATCTTTTTTCCATTCTACATTATCTGGATAATATGCTGTAATAATCATTTTTCCACTAGTTGTTTAATTGTCGCTTTGGTGGCGTTTTTAGAAGCGACAAATTGTCGAGCTAGTGTCACATGTTAAAAAAGATATGTCCCAAAAGCGACAAAATGTCGCATTAAGAAACGTCCCCAGTGCGACAGTGCGACACTTTGTCGCGCCAAGAAACGTCCCTAATGCGACAAAATTATTCTTCTTCAAATATTTGGTCGAATTCTTCGCCATCTATTTTTTCTTTTTCTAATAAAACATTTGCAACTTTAGTTAATTTATCCATATTAGCTTGTAGAATTTCTGCTGCTTTACGATATGCAAAATCAATTATGCTTTTTACTTCTTCATCTATTACAGCTGCAGTTTCTTCAGAATATTCTTTTGCTTGAGCAAAATCTCTTCCTAAGAATACTTCTTCTTGATTAGATCCTAAAGTAATAGTTCCTATTCTTTCACTCATACCATATTTAGTAACCATACTTCTTGCAATTTGACTTGCTCTTTCTATATCGTTGCTTGCACCTGTTGAAATATCATTTAATACTAATTTTTCGGCTACTCTTCCGCCTAAAAGTGAAACTATATTTTCTACCATTTCTGTTCTAGACATAAATGATTTATCTTCTGTAGGACGGTACATTGTATAGCCTCCAGCCATTCCTCTAGGTACAATAGAAATTTGATGTACTGGATCTTGTGTTGGTAAAAATCTACTTACTACAGCGTGACCTGCTTCATGGAAAGCAACTAATTTTTGTTCTTTTTCACTTCTAACTCTAGTTCTTTTTTCTGGTCCCATAGTTACTTTAACCATAGCATCTTCTACTTCTGCCATTCCTATTTGAGTTAAATTTCTTCTTGCTGCTAAAAGTGCTGCTTCATTTAAAATATTTTCTAGGTCTGCTCCTGAAAAGCCTGATGTATTTTTTGCAATTGTTCTTAGGTCTACATCATCTCCTAATTTTTTCTTTCTGCTGTGTACTTCTAGAATTTGCTCTCTTGCTTTTACATCTGGATTTGATACTACTATTTGCCTATCGAATCTACCCGGTCTTAATAATGCTTTATCTAATATATCTGGTCTGTTAGTTGCTGCTAATACTATAACTCCTTCATTTGCAGAGAAACCATCCATTTCTACTAATAATTGGTTTAGGGTTTGTTCTCTTTCATCATGTCCACCACCAAGACCTGCACCTCTTTGACGTCCAACTGCATCAATTTCATCTATGAATATAATACATGGTGCTTTTTTCTTTGCTTCTTCAAATAAGTCTCTAACACGTGATGCACCAACACCAACAAACATTTCTACGAAATCTGAACCACTTATAAAGAAGAATGGAACTCCTGCTTCTCCTGCAACTGCTTTTGCTAAAAGTGTTTTACCTGTTCCGGGATGTCCTACTAATAGTACACCTTTTGGTATTCTGGCTCCCATTTCAGTAAATTTTCTTGGATTTTTTAAAAATTCTACTATTTCCTGTAATTCTTCTTTTTCTTCATCTACACCTGCTACATCGTCAAATGTAACTCTTGATTTATCGGTTGGGTTAATCATTCTAGCACGGCTTTTTCCAAAAGACATTGTTTTTCCACCGCCTGCTCCGCCAGCTCCTTGTGTTCCACCCATTAATATAAACCAGAAAACTAGGAATATTATTAATAGTCCAAATGGTGTAAGTAAGCTAAATATTACCATCCAAATAGATTCTGATTTTTCTGTAACTTTAATGGTTCCTGCTTTCATGCTATTACTTAAAGAGTCCATTAAATTATCTACACTTGGAATGTTTACTTCTTTTGCAAAATTTTCATTTTTTAATTTAACTTCTGCTTTGTTTCCATCTGACGATAGTGTAATTTCTTGAACTTGCCCTGCTTCTGCTTTTGATAATAATTCAGAGTAAGCTAATTTATTATCTGTGTTTTCTATAATAGAACTTATAACTACAATTAAAATTATTCCAATAACTAGCCACATTGCTAGCGTTTTTATACTATTTTTCAAAACATTTCCTCCTTATTTTTAGTGTTACTAATTTTTATAACAACATTTTATAATTTATTATAATATTTTAATTACTTTTAATTTTCGTTTAGAATATAACATATTGTAAGCTTAATTTCAAGTATTTTCACAAAAGTTTTTCTTAGCATTCTTAGTTACTTCAAGGCTTTTATTACGGAAGGTTGCTTTTTACTTGCTTAATAAAAATTTGCCCTTTTTTAACAAAAATTTTAATATTTTTCTTAGGTGTTAAATATTTATTTCCTATATTGTTTTGGCAAAGTTTTATAATATCTTCTAAATGAATTTTTTGAATACCTTGCGTAGTTCCTATTACTTTATTAATAGTATATAAAATTAGTCTTGTTTTTATAACTTTTGGCAGTTCATTAAATTTTTTTAAATCTAATACTATCTCTTTTTCATTTTCCCCTATTTTTGAAGTTTCATACTTTTGTTTTTGAGTTTCTTCTATTTTTAAATTTTTATTTTGTTTTTTATTGTTTGCTTCAATTTGTGAAGCCTCGTTTTTTATTTTGCTTTCTTTTATTTTTAAAGTCTTTTCTTTACTATTTTCTTCTACTTTTAAAATCTTTTCTTTACTATTTTCTGCTTTTAAGATCTTGCCTTTTTCTTCACTATCTTGTA
Source organism: uncultured Clostridia bacterium (assembly GCA_947631145.1). Classification (GTDB taxonomy): domain Bacteria; phylum Bacillota; class Clostridia; order TANB77; family CAG-508; genus CAG-273. The sequence goes on from CANRKF010000025.1 coordinate 23,940, forward strand.
TTTTTAAAGCTTCGTATTGTTCTTTTACAAGGTTTGCAAAATATTCTTCGTCTTGCTTTGCTAAATTTGATAATCTATTTAAACTTTCTATAATATTTGGGTTAAATTCTTCTTGTAAATATGGAATTAGTTTATTTCTTATTTTGTTTCTTGTATAAATATTTTCTAAATTAGTTTTGTCTATTTTAGGATTTAATTTTTCTTCTTTACAATATTCTTCTATTTCTGTTCTAGAACATTCTCTTAACGGCCTTATATATGTTAGTTCGGTTATTATATTTTTGCCTTCTATAATACTACTTTCTATATTTTCACTTTTTATACTATTTTCGGCTTTTATGTTATTTTTTATATTATCGCCTTTTATATTTGCACATATTTCTTTTTGTTCATTATATACAGCATTTTTTCTGCTAATTTCAATTCCTTTTAAACCTGAAATTGCGGTTCCTCGCAAAATATTCATTAAAACTGTTTCTGCATTATCATTTAAGTTATGCGCTGTGGCAATTTTATTTGCTCCTACTTTTTTTGCTATTTCTTCAAAAAAATTATAACGAATAGCTCTTCCCATTTCTTCTGTTCCTAGTTTTTGTTGCTCTGCTAATTGTTTAATTTTTACTCTTTTTATAAATACTGGTATATTTCTTTTTTTGCAATATTCTTCTACATATATGGTTTCTTCTTCCGCTTCTTCTCTAAGGCCATGATTAATATGACTAACTACTAATTCTATATTTAATTCATTTTTTAATGAATATAAAATATCTAGCAGACACATAGAGTCAGGTCCGCCAGATACTCCTATTACTATTTTATCATTTTTTTGTATTAAGTTATTTTCTTCAATTGTATTTAAGACTTTTTCTTTTAACATTTTTGCTCCTATTTTTTTGTTTTATATGTTAATTACTTTTATGATTATTTTTGTTATAATATTCTGCTTACTTATTGGCTTTATATATTGTTATTTCTATAATTATCTTTGTTATAATTTTGGCTTATTTATTAGTTTTATATTTTTGTTTCTATAATTATCTTTGTTATAATTTTGGCTTATTTATTAGTTTTATATTTTTGTTTCTATAATTATCTTTGTTAT
>CANRKF010000026.1 GCA_947631145.1 uncultured Clostridia bacterium
AACTTTATACTTTATACAAATGCTTTTTTTACTTATTTTTGCGAACTTTATATTTTATACAAATGCTTTTTTTACTTATTTTTGCAAACTTTATATTTAATAGAATTTTTCTTTTGGCTATGCAAAGCAAGTAGCAGATACACTTATTATTTAGTTTTTTTCTACGATTTTAACAATTTGTTCTTCTATTTCATTTAATCTTAATTTTAGAAGATGTATACTATTGTCATTAGCTTCATTTGATAAATAGTCTTCTTTTACAATAGTTTCCATGTCATCTAACTCGCTTTTTAAGATTTTTATTTTATCTAATACATCTTTTCTTTCTATAATTCCAGTTGTAGCACGTGTAACGGTTTGTTCCATGCTTAGGTTTTCGTCTAAGGTATATGTTTGCCCATAGTCTGGAATTGTAACTGGAATTCCTACTGTTTCTAATATTTTTTCTTTTAATACTTCTTGGCTTTCTGGTTCTCCATGTACTAGGAAAATATGCTTTGGTTTTGTTATAAAAGAATAAATAAAGTTAAGTAGCCATTCTTGATCTGCATGTCCTGAATATCCTTCTATGTATTCAATTCTTGCATTTACTGCAATTTCTTCACCAAATATTTTTACCATTTTTTCTCCTTCAACTAATCTTCTTCCTAAAGTTCCCGGTGCTTGGTAGCCTACAAACAAAATTGTACTATTAGGTTCCCACAAATGGTGTTTTAAGTGGTGCTTAATTCTTCCCACCTCGCACATTCCACTGGCAGAAATAATAATTGAAGATTCATTTTTTTCATTTAAGGCTTTTGATTCATCTGCTGTTCTTGTAAATTGTAAGCCCGGAAATTCTAGTGGGTTATCTCCACTTTGAATTAATTTTTGTGTTTCTTCGTCAAAAAGATTTGCATTTTCTCTAAATATTTCTGTTGCTGAAATAGCAAGTGGACTATCTACATACACTGGTGCGCTCATTAAGGTTTGATATTTTTTCTTGAATTCCTCGTCATCGTGTTTTTCCTTTAATCCATTTAATTCATATAAAATTTCCTGTGTTCTACCTACTGCAAATGATGGTATTACAACTGTTCCACCTTTGTTTAAGGTTTCTGAAACTATATTTAAAAACAAATTTGCTTTATCATCATTTCTTAGGTGTAATCTTGATCCATAAGTAGATTCCATAACCAAATAGTCTGTGTTATCTATCATTGTTGGAGAAGAAAGTAATGGAATATCATTATTTCCTAAATCTCCTGTAAATACTGCTTTAGTTTGTTTTCCATCTTCTGTAACCCAAATTTCAATTATTGCGGAACCAAGCATGTGACCTGCATCATTAAAACGTACGTGTATATTAGGATCAATTTCAACAATTTCATCATAATTTACTGGCTTAAATATTTCCATTGAATCTATTGCATCTTGTGCAGTGTATAGTGGTAATAAAGGATCTTTTCCTTCTCTTATTCTTTTTCTATTTCTCCAACTAATTTCTTGTTCTTGAATATGTCCACTATCTGGTAGCATTATAGAACATAAGTCAGCAGTTGCTTTTGTTGTAATAACTGGTCCTCTGTAGCCATCTACATATAACTTTGGTAATCTTCCTGAATGGTCTATGTGTGCGTGTGTTAGTAGTACAAAGTCTATTTCGTTTACATTAAAGTCAAAGGGTTCATGGTTTCTCATTTCTTCATTGTTGCTACCTTGATACATACCACAATCCACTAAAAATTTTTTGCCTGCACCTTCTACTAAAAAGTTAGAACCTGTTACCATTTTTGTTGCACCTAAGAAAGTAATTTTCATATATTAAATCATCCTTTCAATTTTCTATATATTAATTTTTATATGTATTACTGTGACATATTTATTGTAACATATATTTTTTATTAAATAACAACTTACTACTTGTATTAACATTTTATTTATTGCATGCATTATTAACGCTTTTTTTATAACATTTTACTGATTATATGTTGGGTTTATAAACATGTGTCCCAAATGCGACAAAATGTCGCGTTAAGAAACGTCCCTAAAGCGACAAAGTGTCGCGTCAAGAAACGTCCCCAATGCGACAATTATATAAATAGCCTTACTCGTTTCTTGAGTTTCACAGTTTTGTCACTATGTATTTCATACTTATTTTCTATTATATTTGTATCATAATATATTGCATATAATTTTTCATTTTCAATTTTTGTTTCTATTACTATATTATTTAAATCAATCATTTTTGCATCAAATAATTTATGAATAATTTGATAATTTATATCTTGATCTATGGTAATATTATCAATAAGATCTAACTTTTGTGCTTTTTCTAATAATAATTGAATTGTTTTTTCAAAGCTTTCTTTTAGCTTTTCAATATCTTTTAAGGCTGTTCCTTCTTTATCAAATGTTAGAAATCTATAATATCTAAGTATATAAAAATATGAAATGATTTCTTGCTTATTTTGCTCTTTAGCAATTTTTATTTGTAAGCAGGATAAAAATAGCATACACAATTCTAATAAGCTTTTTCTTGTGTTTTTTCTTTCTAAATCTAGTTTTTTTAAAAACTGTACTTTTTTATTTACTTCATATTTTCGTGTAACAAATCCTTTTGGATCAATTAAATTATTACATTCTTTTATTTTATCTACATATTCTTGTCTTTCTATTTCTAATCTGTTTATTAAATGTCTTATGCTAAAAATTTTTTCTTTATTTGGTAATTTTTCGTTTCTTTGCTCATATTCTTTTTGCAATTCTGTTTTATTGTTAAGCATTTTATCTATTTTTTCTATTTGTTTTGTATATTTCTTTTTTTGCTTTGTTATTTCTTCTAAATATTCCTTTTTATTATCTAATTTTTCTAGCTCTATAGTGTTTTCTTTTTTATAATTTTCCCATATGCTTTTTTCTTCTTTGTTTTGCTTTGCATATAATTCTATAGAAAACTTACAGAAAAATTCAATTGCTTGTTTTGCTTTTTCTTCTCCAAATTCTTGTTTTAAATTTTCGTAGGCCAATATTAAACAATCTACAAGTGGGCTTTCATTTTTTATCCATTCTATAATGAATTCGTATCCCATTAAATATATAAAGGTTTGAAATACTAAGTTTAATTCTATATTAGGTATTTCCTTTTGTACAATATCCCACGACCAGCCATTAAAGTCTCTAATTACTTCTGCTAAATGCATTCTAATTCCTGTGTTTAAAAAATAGCTAATTGGCATTTGTAACATTGTTTCTTCTTCTGGTATGCAAAGTGGCTCTTGGGCTATTTCTATAATAGCATTTAGTATATAATATTCGTTTCCTAAGGTGGTTATTTTTCCTGTTTCTTTATTTATAGAGTAGTTATTTATATTTTCTTTTTCTTCAAAATTTACTATTTCTATTTCATTACATTTATTTTCAATTATATATGTTAAATAGTCTAAGAATTGGCCTTTATCTGAAACTTTTACTTTTGTTTTTTCATAATCTTTGTATGCATTTTCAATTTTGTAAAACATACTTAAAAGAAGATTTTTAGTTTGCAAAGAAAAGGCTTTTTTTTCTAAAACCTTTTCTAGTTTATTGGTATAATCTTTTAAATGAATCTTTTTTAATTTACTTTCTTTTTTTTCCATGATTCACCTTTTCTATTCTCTTTAGTTAATTACTTTTTACTCTGTTAATTTTTGTTTCTATATAATTGACTTACATACATTAATTATTGCTGTGTTAACTTTCGTTTCTGTAGAATTGACTTACATACATTAATTATTGCTGTGTTAACTTTCGTTTCTGTAGAATTGACTTACATACATTAATTATTATTGCTTTAATTTTGTTTATGTACTAATTGCATTTGCATATGTTAAAGACTTTTTATTATTCTTCTTGTGTTGATTGTGCCATTTTTAATTCTTGCCATTTTTCTTTTGACATTAATACTTCCCTTGGCTTGCTTCCTTGATAGCCTGAAATTACTCCTCTTTCTTCCATTTGATCTATAATTCTTCCAGCTCTTGCATATCCAACTTTAAATCTTCTTTGTATAAATGATGTTGAGGCTTGTTTTGTTTCTACTACTGTATCTATTGCCTCCATTAATAATGGATCTGTCCCATCGTCTTCTGCACTTTCTGTTTCTAAGTCTTTTTCTGTTTTGTTTGCATTTTCTATTTGCTCAAGAATATCTTCATTGTATTTTACTTCTCCTTCTAGTTTTATAAAGTCTACTATTTTTTCTACCTCTTTATCTGAAATAAATGCGCCTTGTATTCTGGTAGGTTTTGGTGCTCCTGAAGGATAAAATAACATATCTCCTTTTCCTAATAATTTTTCAGCTCCTACCATGTCTAGAATTGTTCTAGAATCTATTTGTGATGAAACTGCAAAAGATATTCTAGATGGTATATTTGCTTTAATAATTCCTGTAATAACATCAACAGATGGTCTTTGTGTAGCTATAACTAAATGCATTCCTGCTGCTCTGGCTTTTTGGGCTAAACGGCAAATAGAATCTTCTACATCTTTTGATGCTACCATCATTAAATCGGCAAGCTCGTCTATAATAATTACTATTTGAGGTAATGTTCCCGACTCTTCTTTTTTTGCTTCTTCGTTATATCCTTTTAAATCTCTTACGCCTTTACTTGCAAAAAGCTGATAACGATTTTCCATTTCTTGTACTGCCCAAGCAAGTGCACCTGCTGCTTTTTTAGGATCTGTAACAACTGGAATTAATAAATGTGGTATTCCATTGTATACTGAAAGTTCTACTACTTTTGGATCTACCATTACAAGTTTTACTTCACTTGGTTTTGCTTTGTACAAAATGCTAGAAATTAATGTATTTATACATACACTTTTTCCAGAACCTGTTGAACCTGCAATTAATACATGTGGCATTTTTGCAATATCTGTTACAACAGGATCTCCTGCTACATCTTTTCCTAGTCCAAAGGCTAATTTTGAGTTATGATCTTCGAAAGTTGTTGATTCTATTATTTCTCTAAAGTGTACTACTTCATTTTCTTTGTTTGGAATTTCAATTCCTACTGCTTGTTTTCCTGGTATTGGTGCTTCAATACGTATGCTTTCTGCAGCTAAATTTAGGGCTATGTCATCTGATAAATTTGCTATTTTACTAACTCTAACTCCTTCTGCAGGTTTTAATTCATATCTGGTAATTGCAGGTCCTACTGAAACATTTTCTACTTTTGCAGAAACACCAAAACTATATAGGGTTTTTTGTAGTTTTGTTGCTGTATCTGCTACTGTTTTCTTACTATTTTTTCCTACTTTCTTTTCTGGTTCACTTAAAAGTTGAATAGGTGGAAATTCATAGTTTTCTTCTTCTATTGCCATAGTATGTTCTAATTGAAGTACCTCTTTTACTTTATCTTCTTTTTGTTCTTCTACTTGTTTAAATAGGTTTGCATCAATAACATCTGGAGAAGATTCTTCAGGTTTTTGTTCTTCTACTCCTATATCTTCAATTGTTTGTAACTTTTTAGCTTGTTTTTTCTTTCCAAAGAAAGGTATATCTATTTCATCTTCTTCATGCTCATATTTTGGAGTATTCTCTTCTTCATCTAGGTCTATAGTTAATTGATTAGCAAATTGTGAGGCTAATTTTTCTGCTTCTTGCTTTTCTCTTAAACGCTTTTCCTTTTTGGTTTCTCTTTTTTCTTCTAAAGTAGCTTCTTCTCTTTGATATCTTTGTTTTCTTTCTTCTAGTGCTTCTTCCTTACTTGCTTGTAATTCATCTATAAAATTGCTAATCATTTCTGCTGGTCTAATTCCGAAAATAAATACAAGTAATATTATTGAAACTCCAAGTGTTAATATTGCTGCGCCAGTTTCGCCTAAGGCTTTAATTAAGGGTACTGCAATAACAGCTCCTATTACTCCACCGCCTATATCTTTTTGCCCTAAATTATAGGATTGATCTAAAATTTCATTAAGCTCCTGATCTATTGATATGTTTTTTCCTGTTCCACTTCCTATTTGAAAAATGCTAAGAATTGTTGCAATGCAAACTAAAAACATTCCATATTGTACTAATTTTCCTATAATATATTCTTTATCATTTCTTGTCATATATATTGCTATAAGCAACATACCAATTGGAATAATATATTTTATAAAGCCCATAAGACCACCTAATGCTGGACTTAAAACTTCTCCAATATTTCCTGATTTTCCATAAATTAAAAGCATTAATAATATGCTAAGCAATACTAATACAACTACTGCTACATTAACATCTATTTTATTTTTCTTTTTTGCTCTTCTTGCCAATTTTAACTTCCTCCTCATTTTGTCTTGTCGCGTTGGGGACGTTTCTAAATGCGACATTTTGTCGCCTCAGGGACGTTTGTTGACGCGACACTTTGTCGTCTTTGGGACACATGTTTTTTAAGATGTGGTACTTTTGCGACAGTTTGTCGCTTTAAGAAACGTCCCTAACGCGACAAAAAATCAGTGCTTTCGGAAATCCAATTTTTGACCTCCGATCACTGATTTTCCGAAACTCTTATTACATATAAGAAAAGTGACTTTCTTTTATATAAAACTAAATATTTTATTTTTTTATATAAAGCTAATTATTTTTATTTTAATTTTTTATATATAAAGTTAAGTATTTTATTTTAGTTCTTTTCTATTATCTTGAATTACTTTAAGAGCGTCCTGCAAAGCAACCTCTATACCTGCCAAAAGATTATCAGCATAGTCTTTGGTTCCTTTTGAAATTTCACGAGACATTTCATTTGCAGTTTCTATTATTTCTACTTTCTTTTCATAGGCTTTTCTTGTAATTTCATGTTCGTCTATCATAGAAATAATTCTATTTTCTGCCTCTTTAATAATTTCATCTGCTTCACTTTGAGCTTCAACTAAAATTCTTTGTCTTTCTTCCTTAACCCATTTAGCTTGCTTTAGCTCTTCTGGTAATTTTAATCTAATTTCTTTAATAATATCTAATATTTCTTCTTTATCAACTACGCATTTACCAGAAAAAGGAACAGCTCTGCTTTTTTCTAGCATATCTTCCAATGTTTCTAATAATGTGAATATTTCCATTGTTTACTCCTTTCAACCTAAAAGCATTATTCTATTTGCTTTTTTTCTGCTAAGAATATAAGACTTACTCTTCCGTATTTTCTTATATCATAAACATTTATATTCAATTTTTCTAATTCGAGTAATTCTCGTTTCTCATCATCGGTTTCTATAATTAAGCATCCTTTTTCTTTTAGTAAATTAAGTAATAAAATTCTTTTAACAGAATCAACTGCAATATCTAATGCATATGGTGGATCTATATAAATTATATCAAACTGAAGATTTTTATTTTGCATTTCTTTTAGTGCTAATTTATAATCTTTTTCAAATATAATAGCATTAGAAGTTAATTTTGTTTTTTCCAAATTACTATATATCATTTTTGCAGCAAGATGATTTTTTTCACATAAATAGGCTTGCTTTGCACCTCTACTTAAAAATTCTATTGCAATTGCTCCACTTCCTGAAAATAAGTCTAGTACAGTTGCATTTTGAATTTTAGGCATTAATATATTAAATAGAGCTTCTTTTACTCTATCTAGGGTTGGCCTTGTAGAAATATTTTCAATTGAATTTAATTTTGTTCCTCTTGCGGTTCCACTAATTACTCTCATAGTACCTCTACATGATATACATTATTTTATAATTTTCTGCTAATATGTCAATAGATTTTACATAATTGTAATAATAATTTAACGTAATTGTAATATTCTTGACATTTTAACATTCAAAATATTACAATTTATTAAAAAAATATTTGTGAATAGTAAATATTTTTTTATTTTAACATTATTATTAGCTATTGTTCACAATCTACATTTAATAATAAGTTAGTAGCCACAGCATATATTTTTAGTTTAAAAATATACTGCAAACAACATAGTAGATTATTTCATGCTGTATTATATAATCAATTGTATTATATAATAACTAATTTTAAATGTAAATACTATAAATAAAAAAACAAAAATATAAAATTTCTACTTATATTTTTGTTTTTAATATTTATTATTCTTTGTTAATATCTTTTAATAATTCTAATTGTGAAATTAAAAGTGATTCCATTTTTGCTTTATATACATCAAATTGTTTTTGTATATCTTCCATTTCTTTTCTTTTTAACAATATTTGTTGTTCTAATTCGGAAATTGCTTTTTTAGCTTCTGTTTGTGCTTCGCTAATAATTTGCTCAGCTTGTTGTTTAGCTACCTCTCTAACTTCGTCTGCTGCATTTTGTGCCATTACCAAAGTATTTTGAAGAGTTAATTCTATATTTTTATATTTCGAAATGCTTTCTTGCATATCTTCTAGTTTTGTTTTTGAGTCGCCTACTTCTTTATATAATTTTTCATAGTCCTTGGTTAATTCATCAAGGAAATCATCTACTTCTTCAACACTATATCCATTCATTAATTGTTTAGAAAATTTTTTATTTTCAATATCTAAAGGGGTAAGCATATTCCTTTCCTCCTATTTTGTTTGATTACTAATGCTTTATGGTTAATTATTGCCACCATTTCTTAGCCATGAAACAGATAGTTTATTTTTTATTTCATCTCTTGCCATTTCATTTTCAATATCGTAATTAAAAGGTGCAATTAATACTATTGAATTAGATATTTTTTGCATGTGTCCATCTAATGCATGTACTGCACCTGACACAACATCTATAATTCTTCTAGCTACATCCTTATTAACATATTCTAAATTTACAACTATAGATTTCTTTTGTTTTAATAAATCACAAATATTTGCTGCTTGCTCAAAAGTAGTTGGTTGAGAAATAACCATTTTTACTTGTTGAACTTGTGGCATATTTACAACTTTGCTATTTCTTCTGCCCCATATTTTTCTTTCTTCTTGTTCGTCTTCTTCTTCTATTTCTTCTTCATCATCATAGTTATCTAGCTCATCTTCATCTTTATCTTCTGCTGGGTCCATGCCAAATAATCCCCATACTTTTTCCATAATAGCTCCTGCCATTCTTACGACCTCCTAATTATTTTTTGTCTTTCGTTATTAACTTGTAATTAGTATCTAACTTTTTATACTATTTGTCAATAGTTTTTTGATTTATAATCATAATTTAATATTTTTGTAACATTTTTGTAATATTTTTGTAATATTATTATGTCGGTTTTCTTAGAATTTCGTCATATAATGTAAGTAAACCTCTTCCTTGCAATTCTTCGCTTGTATAACCTAATTCTTTAAGTTCTGTATTAGTACAATTATCTATTATAGTGTATTTTTCATTGCTTTTCAATATTTTTACATATATTTTGCTTTCATAGCCTGCTCTTGTTCTAACAACATAAGGAATTTGATTTTCTCCTTTTTGTTCATAAGCAATTGCTTCATTTGGTACTTTTTTTCCATTAAAGCTCCACCAAATAATATCAAAAGATATTTTTCTGTAGCTAATTAATTCTTGTACTTGTTTATCTATACTAAAAACTATTAAAACTTTTCCATCTTCTTCTAGCATATACTCTATTTTACTAGAAATTTCGACATCATTTGGAAGTCTAAGTTGTACTTTATTTCCTACTTTTGCTTCTTTTGCCTGCTTAGAATCTAGTGTACATGCTATATAGCATTCAAAATTATTAATAATTTTAGCAACTTCCTTGCTATCTGCAACTACTTGTCCTACTTTTAAGTTTAAATTTTCTAAAAAATCTGTGCTTAATTTACTAAAATCTTTTGGTGTAAGTACATCTTCATAGCCATCTACTTTATATGAAACAACTCCACTAATTGGTGCTGTTAAATATTCTGCGCCTTCATTTAATTGATTTTCATAAGAGCTTCTTTCATTTATTAATTTTTTTAGGTAAGAACCTGCTGGACTATATTCTCCTGCAATTTTGGCTTTTTTAGTAATATTATCTGAAATTTCTTTTTTAGCTTGTGTAATTATTTGCATTTCATTAACCTTATATAATGAAACAATTTTATCTTCTATTTGCTTTTCTAAAGCTTTTACATCACTTGTAGGATATTGATTTTCATTTTCCAGTGCTTCTTCTATTTTTTGATCTAAGTCTTGAATTTTTTTTACTAAATTTTCTTCTCCATTAGAATAGTAACGAAAAATTGCTTCTCCTTTTGCAACTCTTTCTCCTTCGGATTTTTTTTGCTCCATTCCATTTTTATAATTGTTTCCTTTTACAATGGTTTCTTCTCGTATAATATAACCTACTGATCTTTCTTCTTGGTAGATGTTTCCCTGTTCTAAGCTAAACGTGTCTGCAGGATTTTGAATAAATACAACAGTTTTATAAATACCAAATAAAATTATACCTACTAATATTATTAAAATTGCTATGGTTTTGCTTTTTTCTATTTTGTTTATTTTAGCTTTATTATTTTTAATTTGCACTTTATTATTTTTAGCTTTCACCTTATTATTTTTAGCTTGTACCTTATTAATATTATTTTTCACTGTATTCCTCCAAAATACTTTGTATATTTTCGCTTACAGGTTTAAGACCATCTAACCATATTATTGATTTATCTTTTCTAAACCATGTAAGTTGTCTTTTGGCATATCTTCTGGTTTCCATTTTTATTTTTTCTATCATTTCTTCTTTTCCTAAATTTCCATTTAAGTAACTTGCTACTTCTTTATATCCTAACCCTTGTATTGCAGTAGGTAAGCTTTTATATTTTTTTAGTAAATTTTCTACTTCTTCAATAAGACCTTTTTGTATCATAAGGTCTACTCTTTGGTTAATTCTTTCATATAATTTTTCTCTATCCATGTCTAGTGCAAAAATAATATATTCATAAGGTGGTGGTTCTATCTTAGATTCTGCTTCTAACATGGTTTTTGTTTTGCCTGTTTGATTATATATTTCTAATACTCTTATAATTCTTTTTTTATCATTTTGGCTAATAGATTTCATTGCTTCTTTATCTATTTTTTCTGCCTCTTTATATAAAGTAAGTAGCCCTTCTTTTTCTGCCCTTTGTTCTAATTTTTTTCTGTATTTTAAATCTATTTCTATATTTGGATATGTAATATTCTGTGTTAGACTATTTACATATAAGCCAGTTCCTCCAACAACTATTGGAATTTTTCCATTTGTTAAAACTTTTTTTATTGAAGTTATTGCATCTTTTTTAAAATCGGCTACGCTATATCTTTCATTTGGATTAACAAAATCTAACATATAGTGTTTTATTCCCTGCATTTCTTCTACAGTTGGCTTTGCAGTTCCTATGTTCATTTCTTTATATATTTGCATTGAATCACATGAAATGATTTCACCATTAATTTGTTTTGCGAGTTCTATAGATAGCCCTGTTTTTCCTGAAGCTGTTGGACCACATATTACAATTACTTTTGGTTTTTCTGCCATTGCCTTCTCCTTTTGCTTTTCTATTAATTAACTTTTTGTTGTCTTTTTACTTTTTTACTCATTTTAATAGCTTTTGTACTTTTATTAATTGATTTTTAATAGTCTTTATATTTTTATTAATTTTTTAATAGCCTTTTTTTGTGTTTACTTTTTAACCTTTAGCATTAATAATATTTAAAATTCCGGTTTGTATATTTTTAAAATAGAAAAACTCAATAATCAAAATTATAAATAGAATAACTAGTGCTAAAATAACACGATTCTTAAATTTTTCTTGTTCTAATTTTCCAATTTTAAAGTAACTATAAGTTCTTGCAACAAATGGTAAAACTGCAATTCCATTTACTGGAACAAATGCAAAGGTTATTAAATTTTTAGCTGTAGATTCTGCTGAACCTAAATCAATATTCTTTGTACTTAGCCAATACACTATAGATACAAGCATATACATTATAGCAACACCAACTATAATAAATATCCATCTTTCCTTTTTTTCTGTATCATTTCCTAAAAAGCGATATGTAAGAAATATTGCTACTATATTTAATACTAAAATACAAAAATAAATAAATAATTCCATGTTTTTCCTCATATAATATGCTTATAATTTTTCCATATAAATTTATAAACTATATTCTTTCTTTTTATATTATTTTTCTAAGTTTCTATATTACTTCTTGAAAAAATTTTTATTAGTTTCTTAACTTCTATATTACTTTTAATTTTTTATCACATTATTAAAATTCTTATATTGCTTCTTAATTTTTTATATTACTTCTTATTTTTTATTGTATTATTAAAATTTTCTATTACCTTCTTGAAAACTTTTTCTCTATGTCGTTTTTGCTCATTCTTATAGCTGTTGGTCTTCCATGTGGACATGTAAATGGATTTGGAAGAACTAACAATTGCTTCATAAGCTCATCTACTTCTTGTTTAGTAAGAGCCATATTTGCTTTTACTGCAGCTTTGCAAGCTACTGTTGCAATAAATTTTTCCTCTTTTTCTTGTTTTGCTGTTCTTGCTACTGTGTTAATTTCATCTAAAGTTTCTAAAAATAATTCTTTAGTGTCTAAATCTATGCATATATTAGGAACTCCACTTAACTTTATAGTGTTTTCACCAAATTCTTCTAAAGTAAAACCAGCTTTTCTAAACATATCCATATTTTCCTTTGCTATATCCATTTCTTTATGCGATAAATTAATAACATCTGGAAGTAGCATAAGTTGTGAATCTTTTTCTGTTTCACTATAATAATTTTTTTTCACTTTTTCATATAAAATTCTTTCGTGTGCAGCATGTTGATCTAATATATATAGTTCTGCTCCTAATTCTAAAATTATATAAGTTGAAAATGCAATTCCTATAAATTTATAAGGTGGAAGTCTTTTTGGTATTTTATCTTGAAAAATAGAAATATTTTCTACTGATTTCATATCTTCTATTTTTAGCATATTTTTTTCTTTTTCTTCTTTTTCCTTTTGCTTTGCTTCTTCTGCAGCTTTTCTTAATTCTGATGGTAATTTGCCGAAGGTTTTAGTATACATTTCGTCAAAATTTGTAATATCATTTTCTAATTTTAAATTATCTAATTTGTTTATTTCTTCTGATATTTTTTCTGCTTGCTTTATAACTCCACCTGATATTGGTAATTCATAAGTTTCTGTATTTTCAGCTAATTCGTTTCTTATTTTTGCTAACTTTTCAATGCTTTCATCTTCTAAAATTTCTGAAAATTTATTACGTTCATCTTTTAGTGTTTCTAAGCTTTTATTGTTTTCATTTTGTGAGCTTGCTGATATTCTATTGCTTTCACTTTCTAGGCTTGCTGATATTTTATTACTTTCATTTTCTAAGTTTGCTGATATTTTATTGCTTCCATTTTCTAAACCTGCTGACACTGTATTGTTTACGTTTTCTGCACCTGCTGACATTTTATTACTTTCATTTTTTAAGCCTGCTGACATTTTACTATTTGCATAAATTTGTGCTATTATATTTTCTTTTGGAGCATTTTTATCTACAAATTCATTATTTTGATATTTAGAGCTTTCTTCTACGTTTTTATTTGATTTATTATCTTTTGAAAATCTACCAAATAAGCTTTGTGTAAAACTTTTTTCTTCTTGCCCTTCATTTTTTACAGGAATAGAATTAGCTACCATTGTTTTTTCAAAACTTATATTATCGCTTGTTTTTTCAGTATCTGCTACTAAATCTCCTTTTAATAGCGTGTCTTTTATAGCATGATACACTGCTTTAAACACATTATTTTCTTCTTCAAACCTAACTTCTAACTTAGCAGGGTGAACATTTACATCTACCTTTTTTGGATTTACTTCAAGATTTAAAATTAAAAAGCCATATTTTCCAATAGTAATTAAACCTTTAAAGCCTTGTTCTGCTGCACCTGTTAAAGTTTTATCTTTTATATATCTTTTATTAACAAAAAATAATTGATTTGAGCGATTTGAGCGTGCTATAACTGGTTTGCCTATAACACCTGTTACTTTTATGTCTTCATATTCATAATTTACATCTAAAATATTTTCTGAAATATCTTTTCCATAAATGCTATATACTACAGCTTTTAGGCTGTTGTTTCCCGGCGTTTGAATAATAGTTTTTCCAGAACTTATTAGCTGTATGGCAATTTCTGGATGTACTAAGGCTATTCTAGTAACTGCATCTTCTATATATCCTGCTTCTGTAAAGTCCTTTTTTAAAAATTTATATCTAACTGGAGTATTGAAAAATAAGTCTTGAATAGTAATTGTAGTTCCTTTTGGACAGCCAGCTTCTTCTTTATTTGTAATTTTTCCACCTTCTATTTCTATTTTATAGCCTATTTCATTTTCGCTTGTTTTTGATACCATTTCAATTTTACTAATTGCTGCAACACTTGCTAAAGCTTCACCTCTAAACCCCATAGATGTAACTGTTTCTAGGTCTTCTGCCTTTCTAATTTTGGAGGTTGCGTGCCTTTCAAAGGCTATTTCCATATCATCTGGCATAATTCCTTTTCCATTATCTGTTATACGTATGTATGATATTCCTCCATTTTTTATTTCTACTTTAATGTTACTAGCACCTGCATCTATAGAATTTTCCATTAATTCTTTTACTACTGATGCTGGTCTTTCTATTACTTCTCCTGCTGCTATTTTATTTATTGTATTGTCATCTAATAGTACAATATTTCCCATTTACATTTCACATTCCCTTCTTGCCTTTTTATATTAATTTTATATAAGCTTTGCAAAAGGCGCATTTCATAAAATGCTATCCTTATAAAATGCTAATTTTATAAAAGGCTTATTTTTCTAACTGTTCCCCAAATTTAACTTTTCCTTTTCAAATTATATCATTATTTTTTATTTTTTGTATAGTATTTAGATAATTTTTTATTTTTCTTTAAAGAACTTCAAGATTTATGCTTTGTTAATATTAGTATTTTTTGGTTTATAATATCGGCATTTGCGGTTATTTTAATATGTTTATTTGCGTTTTTCTAATACCATTATTGGTGATTTTCGTAATATCGACTTTTTCGTTATTCTAATATTATTATTTATGGTTTTCGTAATATTGGCATTTGCGCTTTCCCATTTTGTAACATTTTTTGAAATATAGAATACTATATATCATACGAAAGAACCAAAAATTAATTCATAGGAGGTATAAAAATGGGATGTCAAGGTAATAATGGAGAACTTTTATGGTTTATCATCCTTTTCTTGTTACTTTTCTGCTGTGGTAACAATGGCTGTTGTGGCAATAACGGCTGTGGATGTAACAATTAATGGTTCAATTAAGGATTAGTACATTCTTGAAAGGGGGGAATTTCTATGCCAGAAAATAGAGGTTGTGGATGCGGTTTTGGTGGTGATGACTGCATTTGGATAATTGTTCTTATAATTTTAATTTGTTGTTGCTGTGGTAACAATGGTAGAAATGGCTGTTGCTAATTTACTTAAATTTAATTTAAGTACGTAGGTACAAGCAAAATTATTTTACCATTTACAGATTTTTGAAGAAACTTGATGTTTGCTTAAATAAAACTCATGATTTCACTAGAACTCTTAGCCTAGATAAGGATTCTAGAGAACAAAAAGGACCTATGCAAAATGCTAGGTCCTTTTTGTTATTATTTTGTAAATCCTTGTTTTTTTACTTGGTTTGGTGCTTTTCTTCTATCTTCTGATTGCCTTTTTTCTTTTTTGGTTTTCTTGTTATATCTAAAACTCCTTCTATCTTCTTGCTTTTTCCTTCTATCTTCAAACATATTTCCTTTTTCGTCTACTATCATATATTTACTTCTCCTTCGTTGTTTTTTATAATGATATATCATTTTAGTTTAAAAAGCAAGCTTTTTATTGTTTTTTATAACTTTAATTTAATTGCAAATTTAAATTCCAGATTTTTTCTAAAACTGGAATTTAGTCTTGTATCGAAATTCCAGCAATATATTTTTTTATTGTTTCTAATATATTTGTTATGCTTTGTCCTGTCCAATTATTATTATTAGATAAATTTTGAATAAACATATTATCATTTAAAACTAAATATATTATGTTTGAAATATCTTCTTTATTATTGATTTCAATTTCTGCGTCAAATATTAAAATTTTCATATAATCAGAAATTAGCTTTTTATCTAGATTTCCTTCAGTAATTAACCAGTATATGTCAAATATATCTCTATATCTAGTAGAAAGTGGTCCAAATTTTAGTAATGGAATTAATTTTTCTACAAATATTTGCTCTTTTGGATTAACTAAAAAACTAATATTATCATCAATTATTTTACTATCTAACAATAATGTATCCTGTAAAATATCTATATGTTTATGTACTCCAATATCTAATTTTATATGATAACTTTTATTATAATTATCAGATATTGTAACCGTTAATCTTTTTCCGTGATAATCTTGATGAGATAATTCTTCAATATTATCTTTATCAATTTCTAATTTGAAACCATCAATATTATCTAATTTTCCTAATTCCATAAATATATTAACTATATTATCTGTTGCAATAGACATATTTATTAAATCCATATCAATATCTATTGTTGCTCTACGAATATTTTGTGTTAAATGGAACATTACAACTCCACCTTTAATTGTTATTTTATCACTATATTTTGAATTATAAATTCTATTTATAATAATATCTTGACATACTTTTGAAATTGCATAGTTTCTGGTATAGCCATCTTTTATATACTCATTCACACACTTTTGTAAACTATTCACTACATTACCTCCGTTTCAATGTTTTTCATTATATATGAATTATTAAAATTTTGAGCATACTTATATAACTTAATAAAATTTAATTTATCTTTAATTTTTCTATAATTATTCAAAACTTCTTTATAGAGTTCATATGGCAATTTTGATTTATATCTTATAAGTTCAATTAACATTCTTTCTTTATCATATATATTGACTTCTGTATCTTCAATTTGCATTTTGGTTAATCCAATATCTAATAATTCTTTTTTTGTAAAAATTTGTTTTATTGATTTGTTCTTTATATTTCTTGTTTTTTTATCTGTAGCTAAATAATAGTAATCTGGTATTTTATCCGTTAGTTCATAATAGAAGAAAGCACTATTTAAAGTCAATATTGCTTTAGGATATTTCTTTGTTATTATTACTAATTCACTTGGATATTCTTCGTTTGAATAAATTCCTTTTTCTATTTTATATAATTCTTTATTCCTAACTTTCTTTTCTATTTGATATCTATTTAATCCACTTTCTAACAATTCTTTATAATAATATACCATTTTTATCCCCCTCTTTATTATAAGCACAAATGTCGGCTTTTGTCAAGTTAAAGCCTACATTTATGTTTAAATATTTTCATGTATAAATTAACTCATTTAATACTATTTCTTTGGCTTGTTGTTTAATTGAGTTCATAGTTCCAATCCAATATAATGGAGCAGAGTCTTTCATTTCCTCCGTTAAATCACTTTTTGCTTTTAGTTCAATAATTATCTGTTCTACTATTTTTGTTGCTGTTTTCTGTATTTCTTTCAAATGCTTATTAAGTCTGCATTCCATAAATAAAATTGTATATTCTGCTTTTTTATGTTCTTTCAAATATCTTAATCTCATTCTTCCATATTTATTTAGTATAACCTTTTCTTCTTGTTTTAATACTAAATTGGGTAAATAATAATTTCCAACTAATGTATAACTTATTCCTATTTTCTCATCTGTAAATTCTCTTTTAAATTCTTTACTATTCATAATGTTTTTATCTCTATAATTTAAGTTCAAAAAAAGATGAACTTTTAAATTCATCTTTTAAATATTTGAAAATTTATGATTTTGGCTAAATTGTTTTTAGGAGGAAACTACATAAATGATTAAAAACGTGCAATTTGACCTGCCATTAATCTTTTATACGACATTAAACTGCAAGCAAAGCTCATCAAATTAATTTTATTATTTTTGTATTCTATTGCCTTACTTTTTATTCTCCTTTTTACGACCCTATACTTAGCATATTTTCCTTTGTTTGTTCTACCAAGGAAAACAAAATTATCTTTGTTTGCATATATTCTAGTTTTTTTATTCAATTCAAGCTTTTCCTTTTTTAAAAATACTTCTATCCTTTTTAAGCAATCTTTTAAATACTTCTTAGATTCATGCAAAAGAAGGAAATCATCCTGATATCTAATATAATACTTAATTTTAAGATTTTCTTTTATAAAATGGTCCATATCATTCAAATAAAATATTGCCAATATTTGACTTGTCATGTTTCCTATTCCAAGTCCATTTTCTTCACTATCAATAATATCATATACTATTTTTAAAGCCTCTTCATCCTTTATTTTTCTTTCTAGTTTTTCCTTTAAAATCTCATGATTAATACTATAGAAAAAATTTTTAATATCACATTTTAAAACATAATATTTTTTATATTTTGCATTACAAATTTTTCTATATTTTTCATAATATTCTAAGGCTTTTCCTGTTCCTTTTTTAGGTCTACTTGCTACATTTGTTTCTATTAAACTTCCACATAGTGCAGGCATAAGAATATGCCTAGATACTAAATGGTTAACTGCTTTATCTATCATTTGCTGGCTAACTACATTTCTTTTTTTAGGCTCATATAGCACAAACCTAGTGTATGGGCCTGGTACATATTTTCTTTCTTCTAAAATATCATGTATTCTAGTAATGTTAACACTTCTATATTCTTTAAACCTTTGTACTTTTCTTTTGTTTTTAGTATTTCTACATATTTCATTAAAAACACTTTCTATATTCTCTATTTTATACATATTTTCATACAAATTACTTCTTCTTTTCATTTTTACTTTAATTCCTTTCGCAAAATATATAATAACTGTAAACTTACATACACTGCTAAATGTAGAAAACTTGATTAAAAATAATAATTGTAAATTCACATATTGCTAAACGTACAAAACTCAATTAAAACTAACTGTAAATTTACATATTTCTAAATGCACAAAATTTTATTAAAAAACGCAAAAAAAGGTAGATAATATAAATATCTACCTTAAAAACAGTGCTAAAATATACTCCCTTTCAAAAAAATTTACTAACAAATATATTCATCTATTTTTTATTTATAGCTACTTAAAAAATAAGCATGCTACAGGACATAGTTTGTTTCTTTCTAAAACTTCTCTTGTGCAACAAAGGTCAACACAACCACAGTTTTTTAGAAGCTAACGGACGCACCCCATAGTTGTTGTTATAGTTGTTATTGTTCACATTACCGTTATAGTTCACTTTCATCAAGTTGTTGTTGTTGTTAGCGGAAGGCGAGCTAAGCCACCTCTAACAAAGAAAAAAAGGCAACCAACTCTTCAAAGGAAAGCCAGAGGGCAATTCTAGCAACTATGCCCTATATTATAGCTTTAAGCCAACCATTTGCATATTTTATTATATCGTCAAGCCTTTGACTTAATTTATAATATTTTTTCTCTGTTATGAGTTTTTTGTCAAAACTCATATTTAATAAAAAATCTATTATTTTACATTTAGCTAATAACTTAAAAATTAATTTCTTTTTATCTTCTATGCTTATTGTTAAATTTGCTTCATACGCAATTTCTAGTATATCATAACTATTACTTCTAATTCTATTTTTTAACTCTATATCTTTTTTAGGAAAATTGTCCATTTGTTTGTCTATTGATAAAATTAATTCTCTTATGAATTGAATAACTTTAAACTTATCTTCTTTCATATATTATATTTTCTATTTCTGTTAAAATTGTTTTCAAATTATCCATATCAATATTATTCATAAGAAAACTATTTATATTATCAATTCTATTTTTATAGTTTATATAAGAATTTGCTTTCATATAAAATTTATTATAATTGTTTAAATTTCCAAAGTCTTGCTTTTCTTCTTCTTCATAATTATTTCTTTTATCAATTATAACATAATTAATTTTATTATTTTCTAATTTTGCAATATTCTTGTTTATTGCACCTAGTGGGAAACCACATTCAACATAGTTTTTCTCTAAACTTTTCAATTTGTAATTAAATAAAAAAGATATAATATAGGCATCTTTGTTATAGCAATGATAAAATGTACCAACTCTGAAAAAGCAGACAGTTTCTTTATGTATTTCTTTTATATTTTTTATAATTTCTTTCATATTCTTACCAAATATACCTTCCGCGCGCCTGACACAAGGCCAGGCTATGCGCGGATTATACATCCTTTCACATTACATACTTAAATCCCACACCGTGCATCCTTCTGAGGCATCTGCTTTTTCTGTCAATTTGACATCAGATTTTAGACAAACTAACGGACGCACCCCACAGTAGCTGCTATAGCGGTTATAGTACACAACACCGCGACAGTACACTACCATCAAGTAGTAGTTGTTGTTAGCGGAAGGCGAGCTAAGCCAGTAGCCGTAGCAGTCTGTGTCACCGCCAGCATCCGGGTTGTTTTTGTCAAATAAGTGTAAATTTTGATATTGCTTATGTGGGAAGTATAATGTATCATCATATCCTGTTGTTGAACTTAAATCATAATAAGTTGTTGTACAACTAGTGCTACCCTCTCCTACATAATATCCATATCCTGAAGCATTGTTTCCGTTTACATATAGAGTTTTTCCTTTTTTACTTTCCTGTGAGTCAGAATCACCATGCTTTTGATCCCAACTTTCTACCCACATTTCTAATGTTGGTCCCCCTATTGCATAATCTACAAGATCTTTATCAGTGTTATCGGCATTAGATGCACCAGTTTTGAAACTGCTCCAGTTTCCAGTACACTGTAAAGCACTTGCACATCTTGAGTTTGGGTTTCCACCGTTTCCATCATTTCCTACATGATCTGAGCAATAGTAACGAGTATTGCAATGTCCTCCTTCTTCTAAACTTGTCATGAATAACTCTGGGAATGAACATTGTGCCTTACTAGTATCTACACCACTTATTTGTTTATGTCCGTCATTACAATGATATGTAGGTGCGCTTGACCAGTAGCTTGTACATTTAGTCCAGTTACCACTATTATTTGCCGTCATATTAGCCTTAGTTGATCCTTTTGCATCTTTTAGTTCGTCGCAAGTATTTGGCACATAATCTGCTGCTATTAAATATATATGGTTTGCTTTTTGCCCATTTGCTTCCCCTTCTCCTACATAGAATATTCGCCAGTCATCTGTAAAATCTCCATTGTCATTTAAATCTACTCCATACTCTACATAGTCTCCATAAATATCTGTATTTGAGTCACTTATTAAATCATCTGCTGTTGTTCCTGGTGTTGTTTCAGGTTCTGGTGGCGTTGGTTCTTCCTCTAAGATTTTGTCTAATTGTTCTACTAAATTCTGCAAATCTTCTTCCTGCTTTGCTTCTGCTTGTTTCGTTTTTTCTGCTGCTAGCTTTGCTTGCGCTATTATTCCATCTTCTCCTAATACCATTGTTATAGTCACTCCTGCTAGTATTAGTAAGACTACAATAGTAACTACAAGTGCTATTAATGTTATACCATTCTGCTTTTTAATTTTCATGATGTTTTTCTCCTTTCTTTTTTTACTTTTTCTTTTGTTTTTTATTTTTTATGATTTATATTTTATACTAATTTCCATTCTCTGTAAATACTTGTCTTCAATTTGTAATCTACTTGTAATGAAAATGTAACATTTCTTTAAAATTAACTAATAAGAATCTGCACATCATTAATTTTATACATTGAATATATCTAAATATAAGGCATTTTGATTATTTAATATATTTTACTCATTTTCATTTAAAAGCATTTAAAGAAACGCATTTTATTATTGCGTTTCTTTTTCGTTTCACAACAAAATAACCTGTACCCTTTGGTACAAGCTATTTACAAGATTTTATTTTGTTGGTTAAGTTGAACTGACTACATTTAGCAGTTTCAATAGTTTAAGTTATATTGGTTGAGCTATTTGTTTGAGTATAAAAAATTTAAATATACTTTGTACTACTGGTCAGATAATGAATATGTGTCTTTGAATTCAGATGTTCGAAAACAAACTAAAGGACGAACCGCACTAGTGAAGCCGTTTAAACTACCCCCGTTGCTGACATCGCCGTTACTCTCGTCCACAATAAGCAAATTGGTGACGAAGTTGCTTGCAGGCGAAGCCACCCACCACTCATCACTGCTACCAGTATTATAAATTCCATTTCGTTGACCAGTCGTTAGCCAACCAGAACTTGTATTTTCTTGATATCCCATATCTTCTGGCGAGAAGTAAATTACATGTTCATTGTTAGTTGCGTTATATGATTTTACAAATAGCTCTATTGTTGGACTTCCTATTGCGTATACGGCATTACCAGTTTTATATTCTTGCCAATTTTTAGGGTCTGTTAAGTATGCTACAGCTTTTATATTTTTATTTGTATTACTTGAAGTAAAATTTTTAAATTGCGAATTTAATTTCTGCCCTATTGTACTTACATCGTTTCCATTTATGTTTCCATAACCTGCATTTGTATATAATGTTTCTAACGACTTGCTTTGATTTACTAAAGTATTTGATATTATATAAGTATAGTCCTTATCTTGATAAAATAATCTCCATGTGGTTATATTACCTGCTTGATAATTTGTATCAGTAGAAGATTCTTTTACTATTTTCCCATAATCTTCTGTAGCTTCTGGCGTTCCTATTGTTATTTGGCTTTGCTCTTGTTCAGTAAGATCTATTGGTAGCTCTGGACTAGGGCTTGGACTCGACGGCGTGTTTTCTTCTATATCTGAACTTAATATGTTTTCTAAGTCGTCTACTAAGTTGGCAATTTCTCCTTGTTCATTTTCTATTGCGTCTTTTGTTTTTTCTGCTGCTAGCTTTGCCTGCGCTATTATTCCATCTTCTCCCAATACCATTGTTATGGTTACTCCTGCTAGTATTAGTAATACTACAATTGTTACTACTAAGGCAATCAAAGTTATGCCTTTTTGATCTTTTAAGCTTAAACCTTGCTTTTTACATAAATTTTCTTCTTGCATTTTTTGCAAGAAATTGCTTGTACTTATTTTTTTCATTTTCATTCTTCTCCTTCTTCTTATGTTTATTATTTCTTGTTTTTATCATATTATGCATTTGTCCGTACTACATTTTTAGTAATTTATTTTTGTTATGTGTATTGTTAATACACATTATAACAAACAACTTATTATAAAATCAATATGTATTTTAAAATTTTATATATTTTTTATATATTTAAGTTTTTTTGTTATTTTTTGGGAGGTTTTGGCTATGAAAAAATTTGATAATAAGCGTAATGTAATTGGTAGCTTAATTAAAGAACATAGAGAAACAAAACATTATACTAAAGCAAAACTATCTAGTAAATTAGAATTACTTGGCATTGAATTAGACCGTTTTGAATTATATAAAA
>CANRKF010000027.1 GCA_947631145.1 uncultured Clostridia bacterium
TTTAATATTATAACACCTTTAAATTAGTTTTGTCAAGTGTTTGCAGAATTTTTTACGTGAAAAAATTAGCATTTACTTTACAGAATTGCATTTAGTTTTTCACTTGACGTTTGTAAATAACAAATATGATAAAAGCCAGTAATAATGGTATTACTGGCTTTATATTACATATTCGAATTTTGTAAAAGCAAAAAGTTTAGAAAATTTAACTTTAAAACTCCATTCAAAATAGTTTTGAAATTATCTCTTACTAAATTGTGGTGCTTTTCTTGCTTTTTTAAGACCGTATTTCTTTCTTTCTTTCATACGTGGGTCTCTTGTTAAGAAACCTGAAGTTTTAAGAATTGGTCTATATTCACGGTTTGCTTCATTTAATGCTCTTGCAATACCATGACGAACTGCTCCTGCTTGACCAGTAAAACCGCCACCTGTTACTTTGCAAGTAATGTCGTATTTATCAAGTGTATTTGTAGCAACTAATGGTTGTTTAACAATTACTTTTAATACTTCTGTTCCAAAGTATTCATCTAAAGGTTTACCGTTTACAGTAATTGTTCCTGTTCCTTCTGCTAGTCTAACTCTAGCAATAGATTTTTTTCTTCTTCCTGTTCCTAGAAATACTATTTTTTCAGATTTTTTTGCCATTTTACTTTACCTCCCATACTTCAGGTTTTTGAGCTATATTTTCATGCTCGCTACCAGCATATACTCTTAATTTTTTAGCCATTTGTCTACCAAGTCTTGTATGAGGAAGCATACCAACAATGGCATGAGTCATCATTTTTTCTGGACTTTTTTGAAGTAATTCTCTAGCAGTAGTTTCTTTCATTCCTCCAATGTAACCAGAGAAATGTCTATAAACTTTTTGATCTAATTTTTTTCCTGTTAATTTAACTTTGCTACAGTTAATAACAATTACATGATCACCAACATCCATATGAGTTGTATAAGTTGGCTTATGTTTTCCTCTTAATAATTTAGCAGCTTCAGCAGCTACCCTACCTAATGGTTTATCTGTAGCATCAATTATGTACCATTTACTTTGAATTTCACTCTTTTTTACACTATAAGTTGTATTATTCATGGTAATTTATATCCTCCATTCATTAAAAAACATTATCTATATGAAACTATTTTAAGCTACCGGGGAGAAGCAAAAAATAATTACATTCATATATATGCTTTAATATTTTATTACAAAAACAAGGAAAAGTCAACAATTTGGTAAAAATATTTATAATTTCGGGTACAAGATGTTACTGCTATGCAAGTTTACAATTTTTGCGTTAAGTGGAAAGTTAAATGTAATTCTGTAAAGTAAATGCAATTTGTACCTATAAAAAAATCGCTAAACCACTTGACAAACACAACAAATACATAGTATAATATACAAATGTAAAAAGAAAGAAGCAATCCATGCTCACCTTAAGCAAATTAGCAAAAAGGTAAATAAATTTACATATTTACAAAGTAATTATGTGTTTATAGTAATGGATTGATTTAAAAAAATCAATCTTTTTTCATTTTAAATAAAAATGCATTTGCATTTTTAAAGTAAAACAATTTTCTTATGGAGGTGTTTTATATAAAACAAGATTTACCAATTAACGAACAAATTAGAGCAAATAAAGTACAATTAATTGATGAAAACGGAGAAAAAAAGGGGTTAGTAAGCTTAAATGAAGCTTTAGATTTAGCATATAATAAAAAGCTAGATCTAGTTATGGTATCACCAAATCCAGAAGCACCAGTTTGTAAAATTATGAACTATGGCAAATACAAGTTTGAACAAACTAAAAAAGAAAAAGAAGCTCGTAAAAAACAAAAGGTATTAGAATTAAAAGAAATCAGAATTACCCCTAATATTGAACAACATGACTTTGAATTTAAAGCAAAAAATACTAGAAAATTTTTAGAAGATGGGAACAAAGTAAAAATCACACTTAAATTTAGAGGAAGAGAAATGAACTATATAAAATTAGGAGAAGAAGTTCTTAATAAATTTATAGAAGAACTATCAGATATTGCTACTCCAGAAAAAAATGCAATATTAGAAGGTAAAAATATGTTTATTATATTAGCTAAAAAAGCTGATAAGTAATATATAAAGCTAAAATTTAAAAGGAGGAAAGGGCTATGCCAAAATTAAAAACAAATAAAGCAGCAAAGAAAAGATATTCATATACAGCTACAGGAAAAGTAAAAAGAACAAAATGTAACAAAAGACATCTTTTAGCAAATAAAACAAGTAGAGCTAAAACAAGAGGAAAAGTTCAAGATGCTTATGCAGATAAAACCTGTGAAGCAGGAATAAAAAGAATGTTACCTTATGGTAACTAAAAAAAGGTTAATAATCTTTAACAAAGGGTAGGGTGCATTTATTGTTTTTTAAGTAAGAAATTAAAGTAAAAATACCTTAAACAAAGCAATGTTCCCTTGCAATAATATAATTAAGGAAGGTGAAATAAAATGGCAAGAGTAAAAACAGCAAGAATTACACGTAAAAAACATAAAAAAATATTAAAAAGAGCAAAAGGATATTATGGAGCAAAACACTATAGATTTAGAATGGCAAAACAAGCTGTTATGAAATCTGGAAATTATGCTTATGCAGGAAGAAAAGATAGAAAAAGCAATTTCAGAAAATTATGGATAGCAAGAATTAATGCTGCTAGCCGTCAAAACGGATTAACATATAGCAAATTTGTAAGTGGACTAAAAAAAGCAGGTGTTGTAATTAATAGAAAAATGCTTGCAGAAATAGCAGTATCAGATCCAGAAGCTTTTACAAAAATTGCAGAAATAGCAAAAAAAGCATAATATTATAACTAAGAAAAAATTATAAAAATCTAACTAAAAAGTGGCAAAGCCACTTTTTTTAGTTAGATTTTTAATGCAATTTCAGCATAAAAAGTATAAGCATTTTTATTGCTTTTTAATTTTAGGCTTGGCAATTAATGAAGCTAAATATCCAAAAAATACAGCTGCAGCAATTCCACCAGCAGATGCCTTCACACCACCAACAAAAGCACCAAGTAATCCAGAAGTTTTAACTTCTTGAAGAGCACCCTTAGCCAAATTTGCACCAAAACCAAGCAAAGGTACTGTAGCACCAGCTCCTGCAAAATCAATTAAATATTTATAAATACCAAGACCACCGAGTATTGCACCAGTTGTAACAAAAATAACTAATATTCTAGCAGGCGTTAATTTAGTTTTATCAATTAAAACTTGTCCAATAACACAAATAATTCCACCCACAACAAAACATTTTAAAATTCCCATCCAGTCAATACTTTGTATGAAATCCATAATTGTACACCATCTTATCCTTTCTTTATTTTTTACTATGCCTGTTCAGTCGGAAGATCCCTTTCAACTGCAATAGCGTGAGCAATTCCGGGAATACTTTCACCCTGCTGAGCAGTAGTTGCATTTGTTAAAGCACCTGTTGCAATAAGCAAAATCCTATCAAGTTTCTTTTCTTGTAATTGCTTAAATAAGTAGCCAGAAAAAGTAACACCAATGCAGGCACAGCCACTACCACCAGAATGAGTATCTTGCTTTTGCTTATCAAATATTAAAACACCACAATCATTATAATTACTTTTAATATTATAACCTTTAGTTTCTGCAAGCTCTATTACAATATCTTTACCAATATGCCCCAAATCACCAGTAACAATCAAATCATAATAACTAGGCTTTCTGCCAGTATCTTGCAAATGCGTAATTAAAGTATCTAAAGCAGCCGGAGCCATTGCAGCCCCCATATTATTAGCATCTTTAATACCCATATCCACAATTTTACCAGGCGTAACATTTGTAATGTATGGACCATTTCCGTGTAGCAGATACAATAGCAGCACCAGAACCAGTTACAGTCCATTGAGAAGTAGGAGGCCTTTGATTACCAAGTTCTAGTGGAAAACGAAATTGCTTTTCAGCACTACAAAAATGGCTAGATGTAGCACAAAGCACATTTTTAGCAGCTTTACCATCTAAAAATATACTACCTAAACATAAACTTTCCACAAAAGTAGAACAAGCACCAAAAACTCCAAAAAAAGGAATATTTAATTCACGAAGTCCAAAACTAGAAGAAATACATTGATTTAATAAATCACCAGCAAAGCAATAATCAATATCACTAGAAGCAATACCAGACTTAGAAATAACAGTATTTACAGTTTCTTTTATAATTTTACTTTCAGCTTTTTCCCATGTTTTTTCTCCCCAGAACTCATCTTCTAAAACTTGATCGAAATATTTTGCAAGTGGTCCCTGACCTTCTTTCGGACCAACAATACTAGCAGTTTGCAAAATAGTTGGGGGAGTATCTAATTTTATAGTTTGTTTACCAATATGTTTCATAAATTTATATTCGCAATAAGTTTTTACTATTACTCTGCGAAAATCTCCTTATATAAATATTTAGGTTTTAAGGCTATACCTATAAACCACATTAACATAGCAAAATAATTGGCACATTTTTAGTACTATACAATATTAAAATACTAAATATATATTAAAAATACAGTCTAAGGCGTAAATAAAGTAGCTATAATGCCAATAATTACAGAAGCAGAAATACCAAACACTAGAACTGGACCTGCTACAGTAAACATCTTTCCACCAACACCCATTACATAACCTTCAGATTTGTATTCTATTGCAGGTGAAACAATAGAATTTGCGAACCCTGTAATTGGAATTAAAGAACCAGCACCAGCAAATTTACCAATTTTATTAAAAATATTTAAACCTGTTAAAATAGCAGAAATTGCAATTAAGGTAATAGAAACAATAGTAGAAGATGCAGTTTCATCAAAGCCTTTATATTTGCAAAAATCCATAATAAGTTGCCCTATAGTACAAATAAGACCACCCACCCAAAAAGCATTAAAGCAATTTTTTAAAATAGGTGAATTAGGCGACTTTTTATCAACATAGTTACTATATTCTTGTTTTGTTTCAATAGGTTTCATCGCTATAACCTCCTTTTTTAATCTCTATCTCTATCAATTACAAAAGATATATCTAGTTCAACATAATATTCAACTAATTTTTTACCATCAATTTTAGCTTTTTGCTCTAAAACTGTAACACTAGATAAATAATCTATTGTTTTAGAAGCTTCTGCCACTGTTTGAACAACGGCGTCCTTCCAAGAAACTGTAGATGTACCAGTAATTCTTAAATGTTTTTCAATACCCATTTTTTTATCAACCTCCATTTGATTATCAATTCTATTTTTTCCTAAAAAACAAAATTTATACAGAAAATGAAAATTTTATTTTGAAAAGTAAGTGTAAAATTAATTTAAACAAATTTTAATAGATGGTTATTCGAAATAGCACAAAAATATGGACTAAATAACAAAGATTTAAAAATAATGATTAAAATAATCCTCAAAGAGAATTAGGTGATGGCTATGAAAAATAATTTTTATATTAAATAAATATAAATTACAAACACTTAAATTTATTATATTGCTTTTATTATGTAAAAATAAATAATATAATATGAATAATTTCTCAATTTTAGAATAAAATAAATTTAACATTTGTTGACAAATGTATAAAAAGACTGTATAATTAAAGTACAGATCACAAAAAAGAACGGTGTAGCACCCCATTTAGGTGTGTTGGATTGCTTAAGCAATCCCATCGTTCCCTTTTTATTTATATAATTTAATTCCTGCTCCTATAATTTCACCTTTATGTGTTCTTATTGAAGGCTTTAAAATATTAAAAAATGTATCATCTTCTTTTTCATATTTTCGATATATTGCTCCTGCACAAAAATCTGCTATTTGTATTCCAGCGCTATAGTCTGAATCTATAAATATTAGAGTATCACAGAAATTTGGAAATTTAACAAAATATGTTCCCATATTTTTGGCTCTTAAATAAGCATTTTGTAACTCAATGTCTAATTTATTATTACTATCATTTTTTCTACTATCTGCAAATAACATAGCTGGTATTGTCGTATTTCTTCCCTTTTCATCTGTTATCTGCATACAACACCTTTCCATTAATAAGTGAAGTGCAACAGCATATAAATCATTATGAGTTTGAATAAATTGTTTATTTTTATAACAACATTCTTTGTCCATAACAATTCCTATAACAGAATTTTTATAATTATTTACTATTTGCATAATTTCTTTTTTCATATTCGTTATTTCTTTAAAATTTATGCCAATGTCTTTATATCTTGTGTTCCATTTTACTTCATGATAGGGATTTAAACCATATTTTAATTTTATATTTCTTAATTTTTCTTCTATGTGTAATATTTCATCTGCATCAATAATAAATCCAGATAATATAAAATAATTGCTAGTATTTTTAACTAATTCATTAATTTCCTTATTAAATCCACCAGGTTGACCACTTTCATCTATAAATATTATATACATTTATATTACTCCTTGTATGTTTAAAATTTATTTTATCATATTTTTTATTTATGATATCTATTAAGTTGTCATAAATTATTCTATCTAAATACATATTTTCTTTAATAAAATCACTTTCAATTATTTTTAAAAATTTATTTATTTCTGCTTTGATTTCTTTATCTTTCATATATTAATTCTTCCTTTGACAATATTGGTCTAATTATAATATAAAATATCATATTTTACAATGGTTTAAGAGACTTTTCCAAACCCTATTTACGTAAAATAAAAAATGTGATATATTTAATAAAATATTTGTATATTTGAAGGGAAAAATGTAGAATGGTTAAGAAAAAGAAAAGAAAAAATGTAATAAAGCATTTTACTAGACCAATAATTGTACTAATAGCCCTAGCAATAATACTTATAATATTAAATATTACAAACAGCAATTATGTGGTAGATACAGTAAAAAACAAAACAAATTTAATTATAAGCAACCTAAATGTAACAAAAGATTTAAAACAAGACCTTTATGTACAAGATGGAATTATTTATATGTCAACACAAGATATTTATAACTTTTTTGACAAAACAATTATGTACGATACTGCTTACAATATGCTCATAACTTGTAGTAATGAAAAAGTTGCAAGCCTTCCAATAGGAGGCAATGAAATTGAAATAAACAATTCGAATGTAAAACTCAAAGCAGGAGCAATACAAAAAGAAGATACGTATTATGTACCAATTTCAGAACTTGGAAATGTGTATAACATAGAAACCAACTATTCAGAAGAAACAAATATTGTTACAATAGATTATCTAAATAAAGAATATGCCATTTCCACAGTTGAAAAAAATACATCTATAAAATACAAACCAAAACAGCTATCAAAAACTGTAGCAAAAGTAAAAGAAGGAGAAAGCGTAGTTGTAATAAAAGATGCTGAAAACAATAAAAACAACTGGACAAAAGTAAGAACAACAAGTGGAATATTGGGCTACATTAAAACAAATAAAATAGGCAAGTCAAATTATATTAGAGAAGAAATGGAAGAAAATATCAAAAATGAAGGAAAAATAACTTGGAATGTATTTTCTTCAGAATATAATATTAAAGATAGAACAGCAACATTACCAGATGGTACAAAAATATTATCTCCAACTTTTTTTAACTTAAAGGATGAAGCAAAAGGAAAATTAAATGTACTAATAGAACAAAATGAAAATAAATATATCAATTGGGCTCACAAAAACGGCTACGAAATTTGGGCTTCTGTATCAAATAGAGGCTATAAAAATACCACAGCAGATGCTTTAAAAGACTACAAAAATAGGCAATATATGATAGAACAAATAGTAGATTATATTATTACATATAAATTAGATGGAATTAATATTAGCTTCACCAATGTACCAGAAGAAAATGCACAGGATTTTACACGCTTTTTAACAGAATTACAGCCATGCTTAAATGAAATAGGAGCAATTTTATCTGTAGACACATTAGAAGCAAGTAGTGGCATAGTTCAGTGTGTTTATAAGAAATAAAAATGCCTATAAAAAATTTATATATAAATTATTAAAATTCTAAAAAAATATGTATAAATTAAAAAGTGCATATAAAAAGTTTATGCGCAAATACATATAAAAAGTTTAAATGTAACTAAAAAATTATAAAATAGTAATAAATACCAATAATCTCCATATAATATAAAACAAGCTAAATTATATGGAGGTTATTTTTAAGTGATAGCATATGTAAAATTAAAAACAGAAAATAAAGAACTTTATAATGAAAATTTTTTAGAAAAACTAAAAAATAAGAACACAAAATTTTCAAAGCTTCAATATAATATTTGCTATTTTTTTTATAAATTTATTGTATTTATAAAATACTTAGGTAATATAATCACAGTAAAAAAAATCTTCTATTCATATATTTTCATTTTTCCGTTTAGCAATAAAAAAGTAAGCAAATATAAAATAAGAAAAAACATAAAAAAATTAAAAAAGCTAATGCAGAAATACAATGTAAACACCTTAGCCCTTTCAAATGAACTTAAAAAAATAATAAAAATAGAAGATTATAAACAGTCAATCAATTTTTTAGAAGAAAATAGCATAATGCCATATTTAATACAAGAAATACTAAGTTATGTATTAGAAGCAAATAAAGCAAGAGCAGAGCTAGAGGATTTGTATATATGCATAAAACAGCAGTCTCCATTTTATATAGAAAATATATATTATTTATCAAATTACTTTAAAACTATAAATATAATTACTCCAAATATTAAAAATTTTCAAAAGGTAGCAAATAAATTAGAAGAAAGTGGAATGCTAATAACTGTAACAAATAATAAAGAAAAAAGTTTAAAAAGGGCAAAGTTAATAGTAAATATTGACTTTACCGAAGAAGAACTAGAAACTTACATAATTTATAGAAATGCAATTATAATATCAATGAAGCAGGAAAAAGCATATAAAAATGTCGGCTTTGATGGTTTGCAAATTAAACAAATAGAAATAGATGCATCAAAGGAAATAAAAAATACATTTAAAAAGTATAATTTATTAGAAAATTATTCACTAAGCGATTTATATAATAGTGTACTAAGTGGAATAAAAGGTTTTGAAAATGCAAAGTTAAAAATAGAAAAAGATCAAGTTAAAATAGTAAAATTATATGGAAATAATGGTGAAATTAGCAAAAATGAATACTTAAGAATAGCAAATTATTAAGAAATAAAAATACGCTAAGAGAAATATTAGTTACTGTTTAGCCTTAATAAGTAAAAATAAAAAGCAAATGTGAATTTCATATGAATTTACTTGACAAAAATAAAAAAAATGTTTATTATATAACAGATGCAGCAAATTATATATAATTAAGTATAATTTGTTGTCATTTATTTTATTGCAAAAGGAGGTATAGCTCATGGACGAAAAAGAAGTATTATTAACAAAAGAAGGCTATGAAAAACTTGAACAAGAATTAGACTTTTTAAAAACAACTAGAAGAGCAGAAATTGCTGAAAGAATAAAAATAGCTTTAGGCTTTGGCGATTTATCTGAAAACTCTGAATATGACGAAGCAAAAAATGCTCAAGCAGAAAACGAAACAAAAATTGCAGAATTAGAAAACAAAATCAGATATGCAAAAATAATAGACGAATCAGAAATAGATACAAAAACAGTTCAAGTAGGTAATACTGTTAAATTGTTGGATATAGAATTTAACGAAGAAGTTAGCTATACATTAGTTGGTTCAACAGAAGTTGATATATCACAAAATAAAATTTCAAATGAATCACCAATTGGCAGTGCTATTTTAGGTGCAAAGAAGAATCAAGTTGTTGATGTTCAAGCTCCATCAGGTGTTATACAGTACAAAATATTGTCTATTACCAAATAGTAAAAAAAGTCCAAATGCTTATATTCAAGCTATTTATGGACATGTAATTAAAAAATATATAATAAAAATAGAGAATATTAGTTTAAAAATATTCTCTATTTTCCAGTTTTTAATTACAGTTTAATAGCACTTTCTAATGCAAGAGTAATCATATCATTCAAAGACTTTTCTCTTTGTTCAGAAGTAATACTTGCTTCTTTATAATAATCATCAACTACTGTTAATAAGCAAGAAGCCTTTTTATTTAAGTAATTAGCCATATAAAATAAAGCAAAAGCTTCCATTTCACATGCTAAAATATTTAAGTCTTTTGGAAAACGATTAATAAAACTTGGAATATTATCTAAATATCCATCAAAGCAATCATTGCAAAAAGTATTACCTTTAGTATAAGGAATATTAATTTCTTTAGCAGTTTCCTCTATAACTTTGTTCATAACATCGCTAGATTTAGCAATATGACACTCTTTTTCACTCCACTCATAAGCAAAATTGCCCTCAGTATAACTTTGATCTACTAAAATAGTATCTAATAAATTTAAATTGCGGTTATAACTACCACAAGAGCCAATACGAATTATAGCATCAACATCATAAAATTTATATAATTCGTAACAATAAATGCCCATACTTGGCATACCCATACCAGAGGCAAAAACAGTAATTTCCTTACCTTTATACAAGCCTGTATATGCAAACATATTTCTAACTGAATTTACAAGCTTTGCATTTTCTAAAAAATTTTCAGCAATATATTTCGCTCTTAATGGATCTCCGGGCATTAAAACCACTTTTTTAATATCTTCTTTTTCAGCATTACAATGAATTGGCATAAAAAATTCCTCCTTTGTTTTTCATTATATATAAGAAAATAATAAAATGCAATTAAAAATTGAAAAAATAAGTTATAGTTTTTTCTAAAAATTTTCCAAAATTAAAAAAAACATTTACAAAAAAAATTAATCATGTTATTATAAACTTATGATAGATTTAAAAAAAACACCCCTAAGGGATTTTTCTTTTAAATCTATTTTTATTTTTAAGAAAGAAAGGTGGCAGAATATGAACAAAAAGTATATTTTTATAACAGGCGGAGTAGTATCTGGACTAGGAAAAGGAATTACTGCAGCATCTTTAGGAAGACTATTAAAAAATAGAGGCTATAAAGTAGCAAACCAAAAATTCGATCCATATATAAATGTAGATCCAGGAACAATGAACCCATATGAACATGGAGAAGTTTTTGTAACAGATGATGGCGCAGAAACAGACTTAGATTTAGGGCATTATGAACGTTTCACAGATGAAAGTTTAAGTAAATACTCTTCTGTAACTACTGGTAGAATTTACTCAGAAGTAATAGAAAGAGAAAGAAGAGGCGACTATTTAGGAAAAACTGTACAAATAATACCACACATTACAAACGCTATAAAAGAAAAAGTATATAAATTTGATAATACAGATGTAGATATTGTAATAACAGAAATAGGAGGCACAGTAGGAGATATTGAAAGTTTACCATTTCTAGAAGCAATTCGCCAAATTGGAATTGAAAAAGAGCAAAATGAAACCCTTTATATACATGTAACACTACTACCTTATGTTTATGGTTCAAATGAACTAAAATCAAAACCAACACAACACTCAGTAAAAGAACTTCAATCAATAGGTATCAAGCCAGATATTCTAGTGTGCAGGGCAGAAAAAGAAATAGATGAAGCGGTAAAAGGAAAAATTGCATTATTCTGCAATGTACGAAAAGAAGATGTTATAGAAAATAAAACAGTTTCAAATCTATATGAAGTGCCATTAATGTTAGAAAAACAGGGCTTAGCAAATAGAGTTTGTGAAAAATTGGAACTTAATAATAAAGTAAATAATTCAAACTGGGAAAAAATGATTAATAATATACAAAATTTAAAAGATGAAAATGTAAAAATTGCTATTGTTGGTAAGTATGTTAAATTAGAAGATTCGTATATATCTGTTATAGAAAGCATAAAACATGGAGGCTTTGCAAATCATTGTAAAGTAGAAATAGATTTAATAAACTCTGAAAAAATAACTGGTCAAAATGCAAAAGAAATATTAGAAAAATATAATGGAATAATTGTACCGGGAGGCTTTGGAGTTAGAGGAATTGAAGGCAAAATAGAAACAATTAAGTATGCAAGAGAAAACAAAATACCATTTTTAGGAATTTGTTTAGGAATGCAAATGGCAGTTGTAGAATTTGCAAGAAATGTATTAGGTTATACAGATGCAAACTCAGAAGAATTTGACGAAGAAACTTTAAATCCAGTAATACATATTATGGAAGAGCAAATAGGAATTAATAAAAAAGGTGGAACTATGAGGCTTGGAAGTTATCCATGCAATATAAAAGAAGGAACTTTAGCAAGCAAAGTTTATAAAAAAGAAAACATAAATGAAAGGCATAGACATCGCTATGAATATAACAATAAATATAAAGAAGAAATGGAAAAACATGGGCTTATTTGTTCAGGAACATCTCCAAATGGCAAATTAGTAGAAATGGTAGAATTAAAAGAACACCCATATTTTATTGGCGTGCAGTTCCATCCAGAATTTAAGTCACGCCCAGATAGACCACATCCACTTTTCGCAGAATTAGTAAAAGCAGCCAAAAACTGCAAATAATGTTTACTTATGAAAAATACTTATTTGATTTGCAAAAGGCTAAAGATAATATTATGAAAAATACTTATTTGATTTGCAAAAGGCTAAAGATAATATTATGAAAAATACTTATTTAATTTACAAAAGTTAAAGATAATATTATGCAAATTTTTAAAAAGGTTATTTTATAACAATCTCAAACAGTTTTAGAAAAGTATGTAATAGTGAAAAGAAATTTTACTAGTAATAATGAAGAAAAAATTGTTAATTGTGAAAATAGTGTGAAAAATTAATTTATATACTTGACAATTAATATAATAGGGTATAAAGTATTAGCAGTCGTTAAAAACGACTGCTAATTTTAAGATTAAAACCTACATATGAACTTAAATATGTGCAAAACTAAAGTATTTGCCACATAAGAAATACTAAATAAAACTTAAATGTGTGCAAATCAAAAGCATTTGTTACATTAAGAAATACTAAATAAAACTTAAATGTGTGCAAATCAAAAGCATTTGTTACATTAAAGAATACTAAAAAACTTAAATTAGCATATAATTTTAAGAATGGTTTTTGCCACTTAGGCTAAAAAGAGAAAAAGAATAGGAGGTAATTTTTATGTTAAAACCATTAGCAGACAGAGTAATAGTAAAAATGTTAGAAAAGGAAGAAACAACAAAAAGTGGAATAATTCTAACTAGCAAATCACAAGAAAAATCTCAAATAGCACAAGTATTAAAAGTAGGAGATGGAACAAAAGAAGACGGAAAGAAAGTAGATATGTGTGTTAAAGAAGGCGATAAAGTAATATTAAATGAATATGCAGGAACTACTGTAAAATATGAAGGAGAAGATTTAATCATTGTAAAATACGGTGATATTTTAGCAGTAGTAGAATAGCTATTAAAGTTTATAAAGATAAAAAATATAAAAGCAAAAAAATCAAAAACAATAAACTTTAAAAACAAGAAGAAGTAAAACTAAAATTTTTAAAGTCAAATAATACTTTAAAATTTTATAGTAACAAAAAAAGGTTTATAGGTAAACCCAAAAAAACCTAAATATATTATACAAGGAACGTGAATAAAAAATGTCAAAAGAAATTAAATTTGGAGAAGATGCTAGAAAAAGTTTAGTAAATGGTGTCAATAAATTAGCAGATACTGTTAAAGTAACATTAGGACCAAAAGGAAGAAATGTAGTATTAGACAAAAAATTTGGAGCACCACTTATTACAAATGATGGTGTAACAATAGCAAAGGAAATTGAGCTAGATGATAGTTTCGAAAATATGGGAGCACAACTTGTAAAAGAAGTTTCTATAAAAACTAATGATGTAGCAGGAGATGGAACTACAACAGCAATGGTTTTAGCACAAAATATGATCCGTGAAGGAGTTAAAAATGTTGCAGCAGGTGGCGATCCAATGGCAATAAAAAGAGGAATGGATAAAGCCTTAAAATCTGCAGTAAAATCTTTAAAAGAAATAAGTGTACAAATAGATGGAAAACAAGATATAGCTAGAGTTGCAAGCATATCTGCAAATAACCCAGAAGTAGGAGACTTAATTTCAGAAGCTATGGAAAAAGTTTCAAAAGATGGAGTTATTACAATAGAAGAATCAAAAACTTCACAAACAGAACTAAATGTAGTAGAAGGAATGCAATTTAACAAAGGCTATGTATCACCATATATGGTAACAGATACAGAAAAAATGGAGGCCGTTGTAGATAACCCATATATATTAATTACAGACAAAAAAATAAGCAATATACAAGAAATTCTACCACTATTAGAAAACTTAATGCAACAATCTGGCAAACTTGTTATAGTATGTGATGACATAGAAGGAGAAGCATTATCTACATTAATATTAAATAAATTAAGAGGAGTTATTAATGTAGTAGCAGTTAAAGCACCGGGCTATGGAGATAAAAGAAAACAAATGCTAGAAGATATGGCAATATTAACTGGTGGAGAAGTAATTACATCAGACTTAGGTCTAGAGCTTAAAGATACCACTATAGAACAATTAGGTAGAGCAAAACAAGTAAAAGTACAAAAAGAAAATACAATTATAGTAGATGGTGCAGGAAGCAAAGAAAAAATAGCAGAAAGAGTAGCCATGTTAAAATCACAAATAGCAGAAGAAAAAAGCCAATTTGAAAAGGAAAATTTACAAGAACGTTTAGCAAAAATTGCAGGAGGAGTTGCTGTAATTGCAGTTGGAGCCGCAACAGAAGTAGAAATGAAAGATAGAAAACTAAGAATGGAAGATGCCCTATCTGCTACAAAAGCAGCAGTAGAAGAAGGAATAGTACCGGGTGGTGGAACAGCATATGTAGATATTATTCCAAAAGTATCAGAAGTTGTAGAAAAATTACAAGCAGATGAAAAAATAGGTGGAAAAATCATATTAAGAGCCTTAGAAGAACCTACAAGACAAATAGCTGTAAATGCTGGCTTAGAACCATCAGTTATATTAGAAAAAGTTAAAAACAGTCCAGTAGGAGTTGGCTTTGATGCTGCTACAGAAGAATATGTAGATATGAAAAAATCAGGAATTGTAGATCCAACTAAAGTATCTAGAAGCGCATTAGAAAATGCAGTATCTATAGCATCTATGATATTAACTACAGAAAGTCTTGTAACAGATAAAAAAGAACCAGAAAGTTGCAAATGCTCACATGACGAAGGCGAAGCAATGTATTAATATATCTAAATCAAATTGCTCATTATGACCATATGGTTTTGTTGGAGCAGATACAACAAGAAGATTGTTGAAATAAAAAATAGGAGATAGCTATTCTAAAAGGAACTAGCTTCTCCTTCTCTTTATATAAACAATAATATATTTCTTATAATTATAAATAAATTAAAATAATTTGTCAACTAATCAATGTGTAATTCTTGTTTTATAGCTTTTTGTAATAATTGTGAAAAATTTATATCATTTTTTTCTGCAATATTATTTAACCAAGTAGGAATAGTTAATGTTTTTTTTATAGATATGTTATTATATTTTTTTTGATATTCGATTAAATTTATCTCTATTAAAGAAATAAATTGATTATCATTTAATTCTATATTGGAAAATGGAATAGTGGGTTTAGGATAATTATCCAAATCAGATAAGTATAAACCCATTGCATCCTGAGCCATTAAATATGCTTCATTAATTGTTTTTCCAAAAGTAGAGCAACCTTTTAAGTCAATAAATTCAACTAAAAAACACTTATCATTTTCATCATAAGTAAAAATAGCTGGATATACAAAATTTTTCATACTTTTAAACCTCCTTAATTATCTTTTGTATATATTTTTAGATAAGAAAGAGGGACTATTTAAGTCCTCTTCTCTTCAAAATGGTTGCTACTAGACCCTTAGGTAATTCTTTACTGTGATTTGGGACAATTTCCATCTGATTTCCGCTTTCTCATTTTTATATGAGAACCAGATTGAGAAACTTTAATCCAACCATTCTTTTCTAGTAGCTTCAAAAGTTCTTTTGCATACATATTATGTACCTCTCTTTTCTTTCGTGCTTCATTTAGAAGCTACTCTAAAAATATATTATTGTCTTTCGACATTATTATTATACTACGTATAAATACGTATGTCAAGTATATTTTTAAACTTTGTTAAAAAAGTAATACAATTTCATTTCCTAAAATTACACTTTACATTTATAAGCTATGATTATATAATATTATAAATGATAGCAAACTAAAAGTAGGAAGGAAATAGCAAAAAATGGAGCAAAAAACAGTAGCATTTTGCACCTTACGGATGCAAAGTAAATCAATATGAAACAAATGCAATGACACAAAAAATGATAGAAGCAGGATATAAAGTAGTTAATTTTGAAGAAAAAGCAGATGTGTATATTATAAACACTTGCACAGTAACGAATATGGCAGACAAAAAATCAAGGCAAATGCTAAGAAGAGTAAAAGAGATAAATCCAAAATCTATTCTAGTAGCTTGTGGATGTTATGCACAAGTAGCAAGAAAGGAACTAGAAAAAATCCCAGAAATAGATTTAATATTAGGAGTTAACGAAAAAAAAGAAATTGCAAAATACATAGAAAACACTATAAAAAACAAAAATGAGCTTGCACAAACTTCAAAAGAAATTATACAAAATGAAGAAAAAAATGACAAAACTTCAAAAAATACTGTACAAAACACAAAAAGCTCACAAAATGAAATCAGAAACCTTACTCAAGTATCAGAAATATCAAACCAAAAAGAATTTTTAGACTTTGGAACAATTACATATACAG
This sequence comes from uncultured Clostridia bacterium, assembly GCA_947631145.1. Lineage (GTDB taxonomy): Bacteria > Bacillota > Clostridia > TANB77 > CAG-508 > CAG-273. The sequence continues at coordinate 16,760 of CANRKF010000027.1, forward strand.
AAAACACAAGAGCAGTAATAAAAGTACAAGATGGCTGTAATCAATTTTGCTCTTATTGCATTATACCATACGCAAGAGGAAGAATTAGAAGCAGAAAACCCAAAAGTGTATTAGAAGAAATCCAAAAAATTAGTAAACAAGGCATTAAAGAAGTAGTCATTACAGGAATACATGTAGCATCTTATGGAAAAGACTTTTCACTTAACAACATAAAAAATTCTCATTCAGAACAAGAAGGCTATTATTTAATAGACCTATTAGAAGAAATAGAAAAAATAGAAGGAATAGAAAGAATTAGATTAGGCTCTTTAGAACCCACTTTAATCACTAAGGAATTTGTAGAAAGACTATCTAAACTTTCAAAAATTTGTGATCAATTTCACTTATCTTTACAAAGTGGTTGTAACTCTACTTTAAAAAGAATGAATAGAAAATATACAGTAGAAGATTTTGAAAAAGGAGCAAATTTACTAAGAAAAGCCTTTCCAAAAGTACACCTTACAACAGATATTATAGTAGGCTTTCCGGGAGAAACCGAAGAAGAATTTAGAAAAACTTATGAATTTTTAAGTAAAATTAAATTTTATAAAATGCACATTTTTAAATATTCACCTAGAAAAGGAACAGTGGCAGCCAATATGCCAAATCAAATAGATGGAAACAAAAAAGAAGAAAGAAGCAACTCATTAATAAAACTTTCAAATAGTAATGAAGAAAATTATCAAAAACAATATATAGGAAAGCAAATAGAAGTGCTATTTGAAGAAAAAGTAGGAGAATATTATAAAGGTCATACAACTAATTATATGGTAGCAAAATTAAAAACAGAAGAAAAATTAGAAAATATAATGAAAAAAGTACAAGTAATAGGTACAGAAAATTTAGAACTAATTTGTAAAGAAATTAATTAAAATTTTAAATGCATTTTCCTTAGAAAAAAGGTTAATCTGCCTATGTTCGCCCGTGCAAAGCGCGTGGCAGTTATTTGCAAAGCAAGCGAAATCCTTATAATAGAAAAGTAACCATTAGTAAGTTTTCTTAACCAAATTTTAGTATTTCAAGCCTTGACAATTCAATAAATATAACATAAAATAACGTTAATGTTTAAATGAAGTTTTTAAGCAAAAAAATACAAAATAATATGCAATATTTTTAATTAAACTTTGAGCTTTTAAGGAAAGGAATGTAAAATAATATGTCAAAAAAAATAATCACAGTAATATTAGTAATAATAGCACTATTAGTAGTCATAGCAGTATCAACTATAATATGGTACAACGCCTCAATAGGACCAGTAAGTGAAGATGAAATAAAACATGTAGTAGAAATACAAATGGGTTCAAATTCATCCACTATAGCTGAACAATTAAAAAATGAAGGTTTAATAAAAAGCGACTTAGCCTTTAAAATGTATGTAAAATTCAACAATGTTACTAACTTTCAAGCAGGCACCTATGAATTAACCAAAAAAATGTCGGTTAAGGAAATTACAGAAGCATTACAAACAGGAAAAGTTGAAAGCAAAGATGTTATTTCAATTACATTTATAGAAGGAAAAAATATGAGGTGGATAGCCTCAAAAATTGCAGAGCAAACAAATAACACTGAAGAAGATGTATTCGAATTAGTACAAGATGAAGACTATATTAACTCTATAATCAAAGAACGTTGGTTTATTACAGATGAAATAAAAAATAAAGATATATATTATCCATTAGAAGGATATTTGTTCCCAGATACCTACCAATTTGAAAATAAAGATATTACAGTTCATGACATATTTGAAATTTTGTTAGATCAAATGGAAAATAAATTAGAACCATATAAGGAAGCAATTCAAAAATCTAAATACTCGGTTCATCAAATCTTAACAATAGCATCTATAATTGAAAATGAAGCTGTATTTGATAAAGATAGAAAAGATGTATCTAGTGTTATATATAATAGGTTAAGTAAAAAAATGCCTATTCAAAGTGATGTAACAACCTATTATGCATTTAAAATAGACATGGGAGAAAGAGATTTATATCAATCAGAAATAGATACATATAATGCATATAACACAAGAGGACCAAAAATGGAAGGAAAATTGCCAGTAGGACCAATTTCATCAGTAGGTTTAAACTCTATAGAAGCGGCAATAAACCCAAATGAAACTTCATACTTGTACTTTGTAGCAGATAAAAATGGAAATGTATACTTCACAAGAACAAATGAAGAGCATTCACAAAAAATAAATGAACTACAAAGTCAAGGCTTATGGGTAGAGTTTTAAGCGTAATCAATAAAATAAAATTTTTAGGAGGCAATAAAGCAAAAAATGAAAGCAATTGAAATTAGAAATAAATATTTAAACTTTTTTAAAAAACATGGACATAGCGTTATACCAAGCGCACCATTAATTCCAGAAAATGATCCATCAGTATTATTCACTACAGCTGGAATGCAACCTTTAGTACCATACCTTTTAGGAGAAAAGCACCCAGAAGGAGTACGTCTTGCAGACTATCAAAAATGTCTTCGTACAAACGATATAGATGAAGTAGGCGATAACCGTCATTTAACCTTTTTTGAAATGCTAGGAAACTGGTCATTAGGAGATTATTTCAAAGACGAAGCAATAGCTATGAGCTATGAATTTTTAACAAAAGACTTAGGAATAGATCCAGCAAAACTATCTGTTACATGTTTTGCTGGAGATAGCGATGCCCCAAAAGATACAGTAGCAGCAGAAGCTTGGAAAAGGGCAGGCATACCAGAAGAAAGAATATATTTTTATGGAAAAGATAATAACTGGTGGATAGCAGGAGAAGAAGGCCCATGCGGACCAGATACCGAAATATTTTTAGATACCGGAAAGCCAGCCTGTTCAGAAAAATGCCAACCATCTTGTAATTGCGGTAAATACGTAGAAATTTGGAATAACGTATTTATGGAATATTACAAAGCAAAAGATGGATCAATTACAAAACTAAAACAACAAAACGTAGACACAGGTTTAGGACTAGAAAGAATGGCAATGTTATTACAAGGAAAAGAAACCCCATTTGATACAGAACTATTCTTACCAGTTATGGAAAAATTAAAAGAACTAGCCAAAGTAGATAACATAGAAAGTAGAAGAATTGTAGCAGAACATTTACGTTCTAGCATAATGGTTATTTCAGATGGCGGTAGACCAAGCAATATAGATCGTGGCTATGTACTAAGAAAACTAATTAGAAGAATGACAAGACATTTAAATAAATTACAAATTAATTTAGAGGAACTTGGAAATTTAATAGACCTATACATAGAAACCTTAAAAGAAATGTATCCAGAATTAGTACAAAATAAAGAAATAATAAAACAAGTTCTTATAGAAGAAAAAAATAAATTCATAAAAACACTATCACATGGAGAAAAAGAATTTGAAAAAGCAGTTAGTAAATTAAAACAAGAAAATAAAAATGTAATAGATGGGTACACTATGTTTAAACTATATGAAACTTATGGCTTTCCACCAGAAATTACAGCAGACTTAGCAAAAGAGCAAGGCATAGAAGTAGATTCGGCAGAATTTGATAAGTTATTTAAAGAACACCAAGAAAAATCTAGATTAGGAAGTGAGCAAAAATTTAAAGGTGGCTTAGCAGAGCAAAATGAACAAACAATAAAATACCACACAGCAACACACCTTTTACACAAAGCACTTCAAATAGTATTAGGCGAACATGCAAAACAAAGTGGATCAAACATTACAGTAGAAAGACTAAGATTTGACTTCACACATCCAGAAAAAATGACACCTGAACAAATACAAAAAGTAGAAGACCTAGTAAATGAGCAAATAAAACGAGACTTAAAAGTAACTTGTGAAGAAATGACATTAGCAGAAGCAAAAGCATCTGGTGCAACAGGACTATTCGAAAATAAATATGGAGAAAAAGTAAAAGTTTATACAATAGGAGACTTTAGTAAAGAAATTTGTGGCGGACCACACGTAACACATACAGGTGAATTAGGCCACTTCAAAATAAAAAAGGAAGAATCTAGTTCAGCAGGAGTTAGAAGAATAAAAGCTATTTTAGAGTAAAAGTTAATTAAAAAGCAGAAATTAGAATTACAAAAACTTATTTTTTAGAAGAAGAGGAATAAAAAATGGAAGATTGTATTTTTTGTAAAATAGTTAATGAAGAAATCCCATCAGAAAAAATATATGAAGATGACGAACTTATAGCTTTCAAAGATATAAACCCGGTAGCACCAATTCATATTTTAATAATACCAAAAAAGCATATATCTACTTTAATGGAAATGAAAGAAGAAGATATGCATATTATGGAAAACATAATGCAAGCTGTTCAAAAAATAGCAAAAGAACAAAAAATAGATGTAAGTGGCTTTAGACTAATTGCTAATTGTGGACCAGATTCTGGACAAGAAATAATGCATATACATTTTCACCTATTAGCAGGTAAAAAAATGGGCCCTAAAATTATATTTTAAAATAATTTAAACTTTATTTTTGAAATTAAAAAATACAAAAGTGGACATTTTCGCATAAAATTCACATATTTTCGAAATTTTAAAAACTTATATTTGCTTATTTATAAAAAATGTGATATAATAATAGTATCCATATAAATAATTTATATATAGGAGGAGATACAAATGTTAAATAGTAAATATAGTAAAGTATTAACAGCTATTTTAATTATAGCAATATTAGTAATTATCGGATTATTAATTTTCGTAGGAATTGATTTATATAAGGCATATAAAACAGATGCCGATGCAGATGATTTTGATAGCCAATTTAATGGCTTTATTGAAAATGCCGCAATAAGTGATAACATGCTAGATGATCCAAATATTTCAATTGATAATAATAGTCAAGCTACAACCAATGAAATAGGAGATCCTAACATTTCAGTAAATACAAATACTTCTTCAGGAGGTAGCAGTGGAAGTTCAGGAAGTAAACAACTTACATATAAAGGATATAAAGTATTAGGAAGAATTGAAATACCAAAAATCAATATAAAATATTATTTACTAGAAGAATATTCACCAAAAGCTCTAGAAACATCAGTAGTTGTTATTTATGGACCAGGACCAAATAAAGTAGGAAATACTGTTATAGCAGGACACAACTACAGAAACGGAACCTTCTTCTCAAATAACAAAAAATTGGAAGATGGAGATAAAATATACATAACCGACCTAGAAGGTAAAAAAGTAACATATGAAATTACTAAACACTATGTTACAGACGAAAATGATTTCAGCTATGCAACAAGAGAAACTAATGGAAAAAGAGCAATTTCATTAACTACTTGTACAGATGACTCTAAAAACAGATTAATTATATGGGCAGAAGAAGTATAAAATAATATTTATAAAAAATAAAAAATCAGGAAATAAAAAATGTTAAAGTAGGGTAGGAAAATAGCAAATAAAGTATTGACAAACTACCCTATTTTATTGTAAAATTATAAATGCGTTTAAATATTACTAAATGGTGGATGTAGCGTAGCTGGTTAACGCGCCAGTTTGTGGCACTGGAGACCGTGGGTTCGAGTCCCATCTTCCACCCCATAAATATACTTTCCATAATTATACATTGGGCTGTAGCCAAGCGGTAAGGCACTAGACTTTGACTCTAGCATGCGGTAGTTCGAATCTACCCAGCCCAACCAATTGAATAAATCTTGTAAATAGCTTGTACCAAAGGGTACAGGTTATTTTGTTGTGAAACGAAAAAGAAACGCAATAATAAAATGCGTTTCTTTAAATGCTTTTAAATGAAAATGAGTAAAATATATTAAATAATCAAAATGCCTTATATTTAGATATATTCAATGTATAAAATTAATGATGTGCAGATTCTTATTAGTTCATTTTAAAGAAATGTTACATTTTCATTACAAGTAGATTACAAATTGACGACAAGTATTTGCAGAAAATGGAAAATATTATAAAATATAAATCATAAATTTTCAAATATTTAAAAGATGAATTGTAAAAAATAATAACAACTTCATCTTTTTTTGATTTTATAATAAAAATTAAAATTTTAAAATTGAGAGGAGATTTAAAAATTATGGAGAACAAAGAATTAAAAGAAAGATTTATTGATGAAAAAACAGGAATAGAGTATGT
>CANRKF010000028.1 GCA_947631145.1 uncultured Clostridia bacterium
ACTGCTCCACCCATTTCCCCTAAGCTTGAATTATCTAAACCTTGACCTGTAATTTTTATAGTAGAAGTTCTTTGAACACCATTTTCTCTTTTTCTAGCATTCATTAAGAATTTTACCACATCTGTTTTAATATCTAGTATCATTTGGTCGAACATATCTGCGCCTTCAATTCTATATTGAACAACTGGATCCTTTTGACCATAAGCACGAAGCCCAATACCATTTTTTAGTTCATCCATAGCGTCTATATGATCCATCCATCTTTCGTCTACTATTTTAAGCATAATAATTCTTTCAAGCTCTCTCATGTTGTTTTCACCAATGGTTTGTTCTTTTTCTTCATAAATTTTATGTGCTTTTTCAGTAAGTTCTTCTAAAACCTTTTGTGGTTTAATTTTATTCTCTTTAATTGCTTCTAATTCTGAAATTCCAAAATTTACTAAAATATCTTGCATAAATGCTTCAACATTCATGTTTTCTGGATCTGATAGAAATTCATTTACAGTTTCTTCGGCTAAAGAATCTACCATTTTTAAAATATATTCTCTTAAATTTTCGCCATCTAGAACTTTTCTTCTTTCATCGTAAATAATACCTCTTTGAACATTCATAACATCATCATATTGAAGTACATTTTTACGAATACTAAAGTTTCTTCCTTCAACTCTTCTTTGGGCTCTTTCAACAGCTTTTGAAAGCATACCTGCTTGAAGTGGCATATTTTCATCTGCTCCTAAAGTATTATATACACTTGTAATAGCATCTCCACCAAATATTTTCATTAAATCATCATCTAAGCCAATGTAGAATGTAGATTCTCCAGGATCTCCTTGACGTCCACTACGTCCACGAAGCTGATTATCTATTCTTCTTGATTCGTGACGTTCTGTACCAATTATTTTTAAACCTCCAACATCAAGTACCTTTTGCTTTTCATCTTTTATTTCTTGATCATATTTATCTTTATATTCTTTAAATTTCTTTCTTGAAGCTAATATTTCTTGATCTTCTGTTTCGTTAAAGGCTGTAGCTTGTTCTATTTGTTCTTCTGAATAGCCCTGTTTTCTAAGTTCTTCTTTTGCTAAATATTCACTATTACCTCCAAGCATAATATCGGTACCACGACCTGCCATATTTGTTGCTATTGTAACAGCACCATATTTACCAGCTTGTGCTATAATTTGAGCTTCTTTTTCATGGAATTTAGCATTTAATACTTCATGCTTAATACCTTCTTTTTTTAGCATATTACTTAATTTTTCAGATTTTTCAATTGAAACTGTACCAACAAGTACTGGTTGACCTTTTGCATGACTTTGCTTAATTTCTTCAATTACTGCTCTAAATTTAGCATTCTCATTTTTATAAATAATATCATGATTATCATGACGTATCATTGGTTTGTTTGTAGGTATTTCAATAACGTCTAATTTGTATATTTCTTCAAATTCTGCTTCTTCTGTCATGGCAGTACCTGTCATTCCAGATAGCTTATTATACATTCTAAAATAATTTTGGAATGTAATAGTTGCTAAAGTTTTAGATTCATCTGCTATTTTAACATTTTCTTTTGCTTCAATTGCTTGATGAAGACCATTATTGTATCTTCTTCCATACATAATTCTTCCTGTAAATTCATCAACTATTAAAACTTCCCCATCTTTTACAATGTAGTCGATATCTCTTTTCATAATGCCATGTGCACGAAGTGCTTGGTTAACATTATGTACTATTTCTGAGTTATCTATATCATTAAAGTTTTCTAATCCAAATTCTTGCTCTGCTTTTTTTATACCTTTTTGTGTTAAAGAAGCGGATTTTGCTTTTAAATCTACTACATAATCATAGTTTTCATTATCAGCTGCTTGCTCTTCATCTTTTACATCTTCTTCTACTATTATTTTAGGTGTTAATCTTCTAACAAAGCTATCTGCCTTTTTATATAAATCTGAAGATTGAGAGCCTCTACCAGAAATAATAAGTGGTGTACGAGCCTCATCAATTAAAATACTATCAATTTCGTCTACAATAGCATAGTTTAAACCTCTTTGAACTAATTGTTCTTTATAAATAACCATGTTATCTCTTAAATAGTCAAATCCAAATTCATTGTTTGTACCATAAGTAATATCACAGTTATATGCTTTTCTTTTTTGCTCTGGTTCCATACCTGCAATTACTAAGCCAACTGTTAGTCCTAAAAATTTATATAATTTTCCCATCCATTCACTATCTCTGGTTGCTAAGTAATCGTTAACAGTAATAACGTGAACGCCCTTACCTGTTAAAGCATTTAAATATACTGGTAGTGTTGCAACTAAAGTTTTTCCTTCACCAGTTTTCATTTCTGCAATTCTACCTTGGTGAAGTACAATTCCACCTATTAATTGCACATCAAAATGCCTCATACCTAATACTCTTTTTGAAGCTTCTCTAACTACTGCAAATGCTTCTGGAAGAATATCGTCTAAAGTTTTTCCTTCTTCTAATCTTTTTTTAAATTCAGTTGTTTTTTCTCTTAATTCTGAATCTGTTAATTTTTGAATTTCTGTTTCTAAACTATTAATTTTTTCAACTAATGGTTTTATTCTTTTTACTTCTTTTTCACTATATGTTTTAAATAAGCCCATATTTGCCATTCCTTCCTAATTTTTTAATGTCTTATATACTATACCACTTTTAACTAAAAATCGCAAGGAAATTATTACAATTTAAATAGAAATGTGTTTTAATCGTACAAATTGCATTTACTTTACAGAATTTCATTTAACTTTTCACTTGACGAGAAATGTGTTCTCGTAAATTTTAGAAATTTTTTATTTAATTTGCCTATTAATTAAATTTTTGATAATTTTTTAAAATATTTTAGATAAAACAAAGCCTAGAGTACTTAATATATAAGCATTCCAGGCTTTGTTTCAATTTTTCATTTTTCTACTTTATATAAACAGTAGATTTTTTTAATTATTATTCCTCAGAAAAAATTACCAGAAAAATTCACCATTAAAAATTACTTTGGCACGTTCAATGCAGTGATTAATTAATTCTCTTTCTTCCTCTTTAACAAATATTTCTCCGTTAAAGGGATAACTCAGCGAAACCTTTAAATTTTTTGCAACTACAATGTTAGCTTTCCGGCAAGAAGCTGTATCATGGTAACGATGAATTTCAGCGTCGAATGAAACAGCATTTTCTGAAATAGCAATGCATCTTGAGCAACAATAAATTTCTTTATTTCTTACTCTTCCAGACGTACTTTTCTTAATTTCAACTTCATCTTTCATAAAGCAATCCTTTCTACCTGTAATCACAAGTTTTGAAATAAATAATTAAAGGTACATATATTCTATTTCGAATATGTATTTTATTATATATCAATTTTCTTACATTTGCAATTTATTTAGGAATATATATTTTTTTATTTCATACATTTTATTAAAGTGATTTTTAATGGTATTAGTTTGAAAGAAATTAATCTTTCATTTCTATATGTTTAAGCAAAGCAAGAAAGGACTGGAATTTTTTATGTTTATTTGTAATTTGAAATTAGATGGAAATAAATTTGGAAAAATATTTTTGGGATTATTATTTGCAATTATTGTTATAATTACAGTATTTGTTGGATACAAGATTTTATGTAATAATTTTTTTAAAACTAATGATGTAATTTCTGAAAAAGACGTTTATGAGATATCAGCGGATAATTATACAAATGTTTTAAAAAGTGTTCATGATAATTTAGATACTTATGTAGGGCAAAAAATAAAATTTTCTGGTTATATATACCGTATGTTTGATTTTACAGATAAGCAATTTGTTTTAGCAAGAAAAATGATAATTTCTTCTGATATGCAAAATTTAGTAGTAGGCTTTTTATGTGAGTGTGAGAATAGCTTAAATTTAAAAAATGATGCTTGGGTAGAAATTGAAGGAACTATTACTAAGGGCGATTATCATGGAGAAATTCCTGTTATAAAAATTGAGAAAATTGAAAAGATTGAAAAGCCAAAAGATGAATATGTATATCCTCCAGATGATTCTTTTGTAAGTACTTCAACTGTATTATAAGTGAATAAATGTCCACCAAATAGATTAGTGGACATTTATTCTATTTTGTTCATAATTTAGTTATGCTTTTTTCAATGCAAATTTTTGCTCATTAATATAATTTTACCTTTCAAGTATAGATTTAACAACTCCCTTATCAATAAAGGTGGCAAAAATATTTTTCAAAATAATTAAAATAATTGGACCTACAATCATTCCTAAAATCCCTATAAATTTAAATCCTGTATACATTGCAATTAATGTAAAAATTGGATGTATTCCTATGTTTCCGGCTTACTATTCTAGGTTCTAAAAACTGCCTTACTACTGACATAATAGCCCATAGTACAAGTATTGCAATAGCTAATTTATAGTCTCCAATACATGCAGTTATAACTGCCCATGGAATCATAAATGTTCCTGAACCAAATATAGGAAGTAAATCAATAAATCCTATAATTAAAGCCATTAATAATGGGTATTCAATACTAAGACCTACAAAATGAAAAATATATAATCCAATTAAACAAATAATAAATGAAATTAATACTAAAGTAAATTGTGCTTTTAAGTATCCACTTAGTGATTTTACAATTTCTTTTAAATGTATGCCTATTTTTTTCACCCATGATCGTGGTAAGTGGTGTTCTAATTGATCTATCATATATACTTTATCTACACATATAAAATATAAGGATAATAGTGTAACTACTGCATATACTCCTATTGTTGGAACTGAGGTTAAAAAGTTTATAGCTACTGTTAATGCATTTTTTGCCCACTGTGTTATTGTTCCTAGAAAATCCATTGCAGAATTTTGAATAGCTTCCATTATATTTTCTGGGATTTGAAAATTAGTAAAATCAAATTTTGATAAAACTTTTTCAAATAATTCGTAGGCTTTTTCAAAATATATGTTTAAATTTCCTAATAAACTTGAAGCTTCTGAAATAATTGTAATTCCTGCCCATACAAGCAAGCTAGCAATTAAAAGAATGGAAATTATAAATACTACAATTGAACTGGTTTTCCTTTTTAATTTCATTTTTTTCATTAGGAAGCGGATACATGGTTCTAATAATAAGGAAATTATAAAAGCTATTAAAAAAGGCATATAAAAAACTGCTAACTTAAATCCAAAGTAAACTGCTATTATTGATATAGCAAGTATTATAATATTTTTTAGAACTCTTCCCCAATAGTTCATATCTATTATCATATAATTTCCTCTTTCTTTTAGATATATTAGCTTAATTATGTATTTACCATCTGTTATAATAGAAATCGTTTACTTTGTAAACAAATGGCATGTGCGTCGCACTGACAGATTAACAGTTTTTCTATGAAATATGCTTTTCTAGAAAAGAATGTCTTAAATATAATATATGTTAATTCCTTCTAATTAATGAACTAATTAGAAGGAATTGTGCTTAGCATAAATTGTTTTATAAATAATGTAATTCTTATAATATAACAATTACATTATAATAATGTGCTAACAATTTACTGCAAGGCTATTCAGCATTTTTCTCATTGCAACCACAAATGTGATTTAAAGTGTTATTTACTCCAGTATCTTCTACATGATAATTAGCAGATAAGTCTCCTAAAGTTAATATTCCAACTATTTTATTGTTATCTACTATAGGAATTCTTTTTACTTGATTTTCACACATTAAATGTTCAGCATCTTTTATATCTGTATCAGATGAACAAGAACATATATTACATGTCATTATTTCACTTACAGGAGTAGTATTTACATCCTTATCACAAGCTATTGCTCTTAAAATAATGTCACGGTCTGTTACTAATCCAACAACATTTTGAGAATTATCACATATAGGTACACAACCAATATGCTTGCTATTCATAAGTGTTGCACAATCTTTTATTGTTTTATCTGGGGTTAAACAACATACATCATTACACATACAATCTTTTACTTTCATAATCTTCCCTGCCTTTCTAATTATGAAATATTATAATATTTATTGTTTTTAATAAAATAATTTTTCACTTAAAAAATGATCTTACTATAAAAGTTATATAGAACATTTTTATTTATGACTTTAATAGAACAAATAAATATTTTAACAATATTATTTTGAACAAAAAATAAAAAGATATGCAGGTTATTTTTTGCATATCTTTTATAGAAAACTTTTTAATTTTTTTAAATTTTTTCATTTTTTTATTTATATGAAAGTTTTTGTTCTATTTGAGGTTTACTTAAAAATAAGGTGGTCTTGACATCATATTATTTCCACCTGGATAAGGCAAATAATTTGGTCTTGGAGGTTTTGTGTTTGGTCTATTTCCTCCTCCAAATAGTTGTTTCAAAATTAAAATTTTAATTAAATCTCTTAAAAATTGGTCATTTCTTCTTGTTTCCTTAATGATATTATTTCTATCCATAGGTCTATCTATGTTAGTTTTTTCTATACTATTTTTATACATATTATTCTTCTCTATATTAGCTTTATCTATGTTATTAAGTTCTGCTTTTTTTGTTGTTTTTTCATTAATATTATTTTCTGGTCTTTTGGCAATATCTTCTTTTTTAGTTTCTATTCTAACATTTACAATATCACTTTCTATAGAATTGTATACCTCTTCTGTCATTTTTTCTATTAGTTCTTTTGTTATAGGTTCTGTGTTAGCACTACATACTTTACAAACCATAGGATTTATTAAATGATAAATTTCAGGGTAAAGATCATCATATTCACTATTTAATGAATTTGTATTATCATTTCTATAATATGTATCAGTATATGGCCTACTTTTATAGTTATAATTTTCATATATAGGGTTATATGAAGAATAACCTAATACTTGTCGCATATAATCTTCATAACTTTGATAATCCATATAATACCTCCTTCTAAAATATTATATGAATATTAAGTTAAAAAAGTTACATTTTTAATAATTGATGTTTTCTGGTGGAAGCGGTTCTTGAGTTTCAGTTCTTAATTCTTGATCTACTTTGTTAAGTAAATTGTTTAAATCATTTTGTAAACTATCTTCTTCTGCTGTTATTTTATTTACACCTTTTTTTGTAGATTCTACTACACTATCTTCTCCTACCATAGATGAAATTGATACTCCTGCTAAAGTTAACAAAAGAAATATTGTTATGGCTAAAGCAACTATAGTTATACCTTTTTCTGATGACTTTTTTTGCTTTATTTTACAATTTTTTGTCATTTTTTACTTCCTCCTTTTTCTGTTGTATACATCAATTATAAAAACAATTTTATTACTTATTATTTATAATTTATTTTTATTATTTAATTCTTTATTATCTATTTTTTATTCTATATTTAATATTTAACATATTTTTAATAATTTGTAAATATTTATGTAAAGACTTTTTATTTATTTTTTCATTTTTATAATTTGCATTCTGCTAATACAAAATAAAGTGACAAATATCTTTAATTAACTGTTAGAGATTTCTCACTAATTCTTTAAATTGATTTCCTCTATCTTCAAAATTTTTAAACAAATCAAAACTTGCACTAGCAGGGGAAAATAAAACTATTTCACCAGACTTTGCTATTTCTTTTGCTTTTTCAACAGTTTCTTTTAAACTACTGCAATGGAACATTGGCATTTTTTTGCCTTCTGCATTTAGTTCTTTTTTTACTACTTCTTCTATTTTTGGTGCTGTAGCTCCCATTAAAATTAAGCTACTTACATTTTCTATAATAGGTTTTGCAATTGGTGTATAATCTAAATGTTTATCATACCCTCCTGCTATTAGTACGATTTTTTCTTCAAAAGCATTTAAGCCTGCAATTGTTCTTGTAGGAGATGTGCCTATAGAATCATTATACCATTTTACTCCATTTAGTTCACGTATAAATTCAATTCTATGCTCAACGCCTTTAAATTTTTTAATTGCTTCTATTTGAATTTCTGGTTCTACTAAGCTAGATGTGGCAGCAATAGCAGCACAAATATTTTCATAATTATGCATTCCTCTTAAAATAACATCTTCTACATTTATAATATGCCTTCTTAGGTTATCTTTGCAAGATTTTATAATTCCATTATCATATATAATACCATTTTCTAATTTTTCTGCTTTGCTAAAATATATTACTTTTCCATTTGCTTCTGGCTTCATATTTCGCGTAATTTCATTATCATAATTTAATACTAAAATGTCGTTTTCCTTTTGGTATTTAAAAATATTTTTCTTTGCATCAATATATTCTTCATAATTTTTATGTATATCTAAATGGTTTGGTGAAATGTTTGTTATTACACTAATATGTGAGCTAATTTTCATATTCATTAACTGAAAGCTACTAAGTTCTAATACAATAATATCTTCTGGTAGCATTTTTCCTACTTTTGTAAAAAGTGGTATTCCAACATTTCCTCCTAAATAACAATTATAACCCTTTTCTTTTAAAATTTGATAAATTAAATTTGTAGTTGTAGTTTTTCCATCACTTCCAGTAATTCCAATTATTGTTCCGGGACAAGTTTGCATTAACATTTCTATTTCAGATGTAAGATAAGCTCCTCTTTCTACTTCTTCTGCTACTTCTTTAGTATTTGGCATACAACTTGGTGAACGAAAAATTACATCAAAGCCTTTCAAAAATTGTAAAGAATCTTTACCACAATATAATTTAAAATTATACTGTTCTATTTTTGTTTTGGCTTCTTTATCTAAGGCTTCTTTTTCTCGTTTATCAAAAATACTTACTTGTACTTTAAGTTTATATAAATAATCTAATAAAGGAATATTGCTTACTCCTAAACCTATTATTGCTACTTTTTTTCCTTTTATGTATTGTTCAAATTCTTGTAATTTTTTATTTACAAATTTCATTGTTCCTCCTAATTTTTAGTCTTCTATTTTACAAACTTAAATTAATTTCAAGTTTGCACTATCCAAAACTTATGCTTTGTTGTTTTAATAGCCTTTATTAATATTATGTTAAGTTTTATTGAAATTAATCAAATTTAATGTTATTTAATTAAATTCAATAAAACTTAATAAAATTTAATGATATTTAATCGATTTTAATTAATTGGCTGATACATTTTAATATTTTTTAATACTTCGTTTGCACCTTCTTCTGGTGTTTTACAATTTGTAACATCTATTAATATGGTTTTTTCATATTTTTTATAAAATCCAGATTTTTCCTGTAATTCATCTCTTTTTATAATATTTTGCTTTATTTCTTCTTCAGAAATATTTCCATTATATTGTATGCATTTTCTTTTAACTCGTTCTTCTAAAGAAGCGGTTATTAAAAAATGATAATCTAATTCTGGATATATTTTCATTAAATCTCTTCCAGATACTATTATATTAAAATCTTTTTTAAATTTTTCAATAATACTTCTTCCAAATAAGTAAAAGCTATTGTTATCTGCTACATTACTAATTTCTGAAACTGCTAAAGATGATTTAGCACTTTGTAAGCTTTCTTCCTCTATTTTTTTGCCATTTATATAAATTACTGTATCTCTATTTTCAATTGCAATGGTTATTTTTAATTTTTCCATAATATCTTTTATATTTGCCTTATTCATGCTTTTCTTTAATTCTTCTAAATTAGTTCCAGATGACATTAAACCAAATACAATTGCTCTATACAAATTTCCACCTTGAAGCAATATGCTATTTGGTATTTTTTTCAATAATTCCCTACATATAGCTGTTTTTCCAGCTCCTACTAAGCCTTCTATTCCTATTACTAAATTATTCATAAATAATTAATCACCTTTAAAAAAATTTTTTTTAAAATTATATCATACTTTTAAATTTTTTTGAATATTTTTAATTTTTTTGTTAACAATAATATTGTAAATAAAGAAATGGAGGTGGCATTTATGTCAGAAAATCAAAATAAACAAAACAATAACAACAAGAATAACAATAATAACAACAATAATAATAACAATAAAAATGAAAGAAGCAATAACAATAATAACTGCAGATAGTTAAATTTCTTATATTTATCAAGAGATACAAAGCTAAATGGGCGTTTTAATAAACATAATATTTATTTTGCTTTATTCCCTTTCTTTTTTGTTTTTTCTTTACTTCGCATTTAATTTTAAGATGCCCATTTAGCTTTGTATCTCTTGTGTTATTATAAATTTTGCTTGCGTTAAAAACATTAATAATATAAAACATTAATAATATAAAACTTTAATAATATAAAAAATAATATAAAACTTTATAAATAATTTACAATAAGAAAATTTTAATATTCTTACTTATCTCTTTATTACTTATTTCTCCAAATATTTCTTTAAAAATTTACCTGTATAACTTTGCTCATTTTTAATAATTTGTTCTGGTGAGCCTACTGCTATAACTTGTCCACCCTTTTCTCCGCCTTCTGGTCCTAAATCTATAATGTAATCTGCTGTTTTTATTAAATCTAAATTATGTTCAATAACAATAATACTATTTCCAGTATCTACCAATCTTTGTAAAATATCTACTAATTTGTGAACATCTGCAATATGAAGCCCTGTAGTTGGCTCATCTAAAATATATAAGGTTTTGCCAGTTGCTTTTTTAGAAAGTTCAGTTGCAAGCTTTACACGTTGTGCTTCCCCGCCAGATAATGTTGTAGATGGCTGACCTAATTTTATATATCCTAATCCAACATCTGCCAATGTTTCAATTTTGTTACGTATTCTAGGTATGTTTTTAAAAAATTCTAAAGCTTCTTCAACTGTCATATCTAATACATCTGCAATTGTTTTTCCTTTGTATTTTACTTCTAAGGTTTCTCTGTTATATCTTTTACCTTTGCACACTTCACATGGTACATAAATATCTGGTAAAAAATGCATTTCAATTTTTAAAACACCATCTCCTGAACATGCTTCACATCTACCACCTGACACATTAAAGCTAAATCTTCCTTTATCATATCCACGCATTTTTGCTTCTTCTGTTTCCGCAAAAATATCCCTTATCATATCAAATACACCTGTATATGTAGCAGGGTTTGAACGTGGTGTTCTACCTATTGGTGATTGATCTATATTAATAATTTTATCTATATTTTCTATTCCTTTTATTTCTTTGCATTTACCCGGCTTTTCATTTGAACCATATAAATCTCTAGCAATTGTTCTATATAAAATTTCGTTTACTAACGTACTTTTTCCAGAACCTGAAACACCAGTTACACAAATAAATTGTCCTAGTGGGAATTTTACATTTATATTTTTTAAATTATGTTCTGTTGCACCTTTTACTTCTATTGATTTTCCATTTGATTTTCTTCTTTTTTTAGGTACTGTAATTTGCTTTTTTCCACTTAAATATTGACCTGTAACTGATTCTGGAACTTGCTTAATTTCTTCTGCAGTTCCTTGTGCAATAACTCTACCTCCGTGAACACCGGGACCGGGTCCAATATCTATAATTTGGTCTGCTGCATACATTGTATCTTCATCATGCTCTACTACTAAAACACTATTTCCTAAATCTCTTAATTTTTTTAAAGTTGCTAAGAGTTTATCGTTATCTCTTTGATGTAAACCAATGCTTGGTTCATCTAAAATATATAGTACCCCTGTTAAGCCAGAGCCTATTTGAGTGGCTAAACGAATACGTTGTGCTTCTCCACCAGATAAACTTCCTGCGCTTCTAGATAAAGTTAAATAATCTAAACCGACATCAATTAAAAATTGTAATCTTTTATTTAATTCTTTTAGAATTTGATCTGCTATCATTCTTTTTTGCTTATCTAATTCTAAGGAATTTAAAAAGTCTTTTATTTTATCTATTGACATATCTGTTAATTCATTAATATTTTTTCCGCCTACTTTAACAGATAAACTTTCTTTTTTTAGCCTTGCACCATGACATGTTTGGCAAGCACTTTCGCTCATATACATTTCATAAAAATCACGCATTCCTTGTGATTTTGTTTCGTTATATCTTCTATCTAATGTAGGTAAAACACCTTCAAAAGGAGTGCTGAATTTTCTTGTACCTGCATAAGATGTATACTCAAAATCTATTACTTCATCTCCTGTGCCATATAATATTTTTTCTAAAAACCATCTTGGAAGTTTTTTTATTGGCTCTTTTATATCTACTCCATAATGTTTTGCAATGCTTTCAAAGTACATTTTTGCCATAGTTTCACTCTTTTTCATAGTACTAGCACCAAAAGCTTTTACACCATCATAAAGAGTTTTGTTTTTATCTGGAATAATTAAGTCCTCGTCCATTTTCATAAGATAGCCAATACCTGTACAAGTTGGACATGCTCCAAATGGGTTATTAAAAGAAAACATTCTAGGGGTTAATTCTTCAATACTAATACCACAATCTGGGCATGCATAATTTTGACTATATAATATTTCTTTTTCTCCTGGAATATCTATTGTTACAAGGTTATTCGCATATTTTAATGCAATTTCAACAGATTCAGTAAGTCTTGTTCTAATAGTTTCTTTTACTACTAATCTATCTACTATTAAATCTATATTGTGCTTTTTCTTTCTATCTATGTTGATGTCATCTGTAAGTTCATAAGTTTCGCCATCTATTCTAGCACGAACAAAGCCATCTTTTTGAAAGTCTTGTAAAAGTTTTGTGTATTCACCTTTTCTTCCACGAATAACAGGCGCTAAAACTTGAATTTTAGTGCCTTCTTCTAAGCTCATAACATTATCTACTATTTGATCTATGGTTTGTTTTTCTATTTTTTTACCGCAATTAGGGCAATATGGTGTACCAACACGTGCATATAACAAACGAATATAATCATAAATTTCTGTAACAGTTCCTACTGTAGAACGAGGATTACGTGATGTAGTTTTTTGATCTATTGAAATAGCTGGAGATAACCCTTCTATTGATTCTACTTCTGGCTTTTCCATTAACCCTAAAAATTGCCTTGCATAAGAAGATAAGCTTTCTACATACCTTCTTTGACCTTCTGCATATAAGGTATCAAATGCAAGTGAAGATTTTCCAGAACCTGAAAGTCCTGTAATTACTACTAATTTATCTCTTGGAATTTCTAAATTTATATCTTTTAAATTGTGTTCTTTTGCACCCCTTATTATAATGCTATTATTCATATTAAATTCCATTCCTTTCTTTCTCGCTTCGCTCAAAGGCACACATAGAAATGAAAGATTGATTTCTTTCAAACTATAATATTCCCCAAATTTATTTTTTAGTTTTTTAAGAACCAAAAACATTATAAAACGTTAGTTTGTAAAAGTCAAGAAAAAATTTTGAATAAAAAAAATCAAAAATGAGACATTTTCATTAAGAATTCACAGGAAAATTTTGAATAAAAAAATGGAGCTTTATTTCTTAATATTTAACAATATTATAATTGTTTTTATTAAGAAAATTTCTCCATTTTAAGTGGTAAAATAAACTATTGACATTTATATCTTTACGTTTTTTTATTATTAAAAGCTTCTTGTAATTTTTTAGTAGTTATATTAGTTCCATAAAAGTCTTTTCTTGAACAGCCTGCTCTACCACTTCCAGCGCATGCACAGGCACAACTACTTGCACAACTGCTAGCACAGCTACTTGCGCAAGCACAACTACTGTGAACACAGCCTCCATAAAAGCTTCTGCCATATCCACCGCCATAGAAGCCTCTGTGACCATAGTAGCCACCTCCGTTAATAGAAATAGCAACAAAAATTATTACAAAAAACATAATAACATATATAATTGCAGTGAATCCTTTAGAATCTGAACTTCTCTTTTGTGAGGTTAAAGCTGAAAAAGCTGTTTTTTCGTATTTTACTTTTGCTGTTAATTTCTCACCTTTAGCCATATCTTTTTTATTCCATATTAAGTAATTATCTTCTACAATATTACTATTATGACTTTTTACTTTATCTTTATTCCATTTTATAGTAAGATGGTCTACTTTAGCATCTGTAAACCAAGCTGGCGTAAATTCATAATTACATTTTCCCCATGATACAGTGTATATATAAGGTTGATGTATTGAATATTTAAATGTAATTACATCTCCTGCATAATATTTTTTATCAAAATCAATTCTTACTAAAGAACCACTATATTTTTTAATTGACTTTATATTTGATGATAAAGCTGTTGGGCTATCAAAAGATTCGTTAGGTGTTCCTATTTTTACCCATTCTAATGGTCCTTCTGTGGTTGAATCTAAAACTTTCCAAGTTATTTCATAAGTAATATCTAATGAGCCATCATTTGTTCTTGGCTCAACTGTTACAACATAATTAACTATTTCATCTAAGTCAGCAGCATAAGTTTTGGTATTAATATTTAATAAAAGTATAAAAAATACAACTGCAATTAAAGTAAATAATATATATTTTTTCTTCATTTTTTTATCCATTCCTTTCTTTTTTTGCCTGGAAGGCACATATAAATTTAGTTATTTTTTTATTAGCAACCTTCCATTTCTTTTAATGGACATTTTCCGAGTTCCTTTTGCAGAATATTCTCTATGCTTTTTACATTTAGGATTATTCCATATTTTTTCCCAGTTTGTGGTTAACATATTTCCTAAGCCGGCATCTTCACCTAACCAACTTTGGCATGGAACTACTTCTCCATCTGGAGCTATAGCCATATTACTTAAGCATGCACCACAATTTGGAACTGCTAATCCTAATTCTCTTATTTTACTTTCTTCTATCCAACCTGGAGATGTAAAACTTATTTCCATTAAATTTTCTTTTG
Source organism: uncultured Clostridia bacterium (assembly GCA_947631145.1). GTDB lineage: Bacteria > Bacillota > Clostridia > TANB77 > CAG-508 > CAG-273. The sequence goes on from CANRKF010000028.1 coordinate 14,768, forward strand.
TATATTCATACGCTTGTTTTAAAATATTATATAACTCTTCTGGTGAAAGCTGAGTATTTTTTGACTCTTCTGTTTTTGCATTTCCTGTAATTATTAAACCAGAACATGTAACATATTTTACTCCTAAGCTATGTAAATACTTTAAGGTTTCTACATAATTTTTATTAATTGTACACAAAGGGGTATTAATGCTTAAAGGTAAACCAACTTTTAAAGCATTTTTTATTCCTTCTACCGTTTTATCAAAATTATTTGCTCCAACTAATTTATTATGTTCTTCTTTATTACTTGAATAAAAAGTTATTTGTACATTATCTAAACTTGCATTATATAATTTTTTACAATACTCTTCTGTTAATAAAACGCCATTTGTGTTTAGCCTTGTTATAAACCATTTTGAATAATCTATAAGCTCTACTAAATCTTCTCTTCTAGTAGGTTCACCACCTGTAAAGGTTAGCTGTGGTATATAGGCTTTTCTACATTTATCTATAACTTGTTTCCATTCTTCTGTGGTTAGTTCTTTTTTATCTGCATATGTTTGACCTGCTGCATAACAATGTAAACATTTTTGGTTACAATTCCATTTGCCGTCTTTTACCATACTGCTTACCATTAAGTCCATTCTATGTGGAGCCTTCATTTTACTAGCATAGTCTCCAATAGATAGCTGACCTATTTTTTCTTGTGGTTCTCTACCTTCTGCTATATCTATAAATACTGATAATATTTTATTTAAATCTTCTTTTAAAGTAATTCTTCCCGGCTTTTTGTATATTTCAAATGCTTTATTTACCGTTTTTGTAACTACTTTTTTTAAGTCTTCTTCTGTAACTTCATTTCCTTTAAAACTATTTACTTCTTTTATAAATATTGCAAGTAATATTGTCCAAGCTAAATTAATAGGTAAAATATCTTTTCCATTTAATATTACTAAACTTGGATCAGCTTTTAATGGATTATACTTTGCTGGTACTAGGTGTATTCTTACTACTCCCGGCTCATAAGGATTTAGGTTTGTATGAAGTACTTCTTGCAAATTTTTCTTATAAAATTTTCTTTCTTTGTAATTCATCATTTTTATTATCCCCTTTTCTAAGGTATAATTTAGTTAAAATTTTTAACTTTTATACCCTCTTTTGTATTCTTCTATATTCTACTATATATAAAAAAAAATGACAATAATAAATTTTAAATTTTTAATATCTTTCTTTATTTCCATTTTTACAATATTGAATTTAGCTTTTTCGCTAATAAAACTTTTAGCCGAAATTTGATTTTTAAATAACAAAAATAACAGGCCCTAATAAAACTTTTAGCCAAATTATAATTTTTAGATATCAAAAATAACAGGCCCTAATAGAGCCTGTTACTAAATTTAGGATTTATAAATTATAATGAGCGTATTCATGTCAATGTTTTCGTACAAGGTTTTTGCTGAATCATAAGGTAAGTTGACACATCCATGAGATCCATTTGTTTTATATATTTGTCCGCCAAATCTTCCATATCGCCAAGAAGCATCATGAAAACCTACTCCACCGTAGAAGGGCATCCAGTAATTTACATAGGAACTGTATCTACTACCATCATCGTTGTTACCTTTTAGATACGTATTGGTTGTTTTTGCATCTAAGAAGTACATACCAGTTGGTGTAGAATGACCTCCCGCTACATTGCCTGTAACACAATCGCTTTCCAAAATGCATTTTCCATCTTTGTAGAACCAAAGCTTTTGTCTTGTTATATCCAATTCAACATAATTGTTAAGTCTTTGTTCAATTGGATTAACATCATAATCTAAAGTTATAGTTGCAGTTGTGCCTAATGCATTTTGAATTTGCTTAATAGCTGTTTCTTCGTCTATTTTTGCTATTAAATCTTTTCTGATTTGTAGCTCAATAGGCTTTAAGTTTGTTGCAGGAAACATAAATGTGTTTTTAGCCAAATTAGCCTTCTCTAAAAGAGATGCAACAAACAAAGGAAGTTTACTTTGAGTATTATCTATATAAGATTGGCCATCTTCTGAAACTTCAAGCCAACTTGCTATAGTATTACTATCTAAAGTACCTAAGTTTGCTCCATTACTTAAATTGAAACTAAGCTTGGTTTCAAGCAGTTTATTCGCTTGGTTACAACTTTTGGCTAAATTTTCACTTGTAGATATGGTTTTGGGCTTAACTACTAAGGAGCTAAAATCAATGGGTTGCAAAGAATTTTTTAATGAAGTAACAGCTTCTTTAAATGCAGTTTCAAAGTTAACTTCTGTTCCATAAACTTCTGGAACAATTTTCATTACATTGTTGTTTAAACTTAAGTATGCATCTTTAGAAGGTACTGCATATTTTTCTTGCAACTTAAAGAGTTTTTCTAGAATTACTCTTACCGCTTGTTCATCTACAGAGAAAAGATCTTTATAGTAAAATTGTTTTTGCTTAGGATTTTTCTTTTGAGCTTCCAGTGCAAGTTTTAATTGCACTTCACTTGCAATTTTTCTTTTTAAGTTCTTTACCTCTGTTTCCTTTAAATAATAAGTGGTATTTTTTTTGTTCTTTGCATCTGTTAAAAAGCTAAAAATAATTTTCTCTGACAGTTTCTCTTCGAGCTTTTGCTTTGCTTCCTCAACAGTAAGATTAGAGCAATCTACCCCCTGAATAATAGTTCCTTGCCTATAGTGCGTATTTCGGTAATTTTGATATACAATTAATGCTAAACTAGAACTAACTATAATTAGTATAAGGATAACACTAATTATAATTAGTTTTTTCTTTCCCCGTGAAAAATTGTTCATTATAAATACCTCCCTTTTATTATGGTAAATTTACCACAATATAAAAAATACGAGCTTCTATTATTATACCATTATTTAAAAAATATGTCAAAATATGTCTTTTGGTGTCTGAAAATAAGATTACCAAAATTTACAAGTTTTTTTATTTCTATGATATTACAAATATATTACAAATAGTCAATGTATGTTACATAAAAATTACATTTAGTTTACAAAAAAGTTATCCACAATATTGTGGATAATGTGGATAACTTTGTGAATAACTGCAAATAGTCATCAATTTCTGTGGATAACTTTTGAAAATTATTTATTATTTTTTATGAAAACTCATTATTTTTTTTATATTTTTTAAAATTTTTTAAAGTTAAAGTAAATTTTTGGTAATAAGCTTGTTAAAAATTTTTTTCTTAAAAACATAATAAAATTGTTTGCTTTGCAAATAATTGCCACGTACTTAGCACTAGCAGACTAAGTAAGATTAAACTTGTTTTATATGGAAATTGCATTAAAAAATGCAATTTTCTATAAAATAAAAAAATAGTACCATATTTTTTACTATATATTACAGTAAAATTTATGATACTATTTTCAATTTTTTTAATATTTAATAATTTACAATATTGTTAATATGACAAGCAATATTTCACATATTAAAATAACTGGAAAACCTATTACAAATTTCATTTTTTGTGTTTTATGATGAAAGGTGTACATTCCTGCAATTCCACCTATTCCGCCTCCAAGTAATACAAAAATTAATAATGTATTTTCAGGTATTCTCCATTTTCCTTTTTTAGCTTTTCTTTTATCTAACCACATCATAAAAAATGTAAATAAGTTTATAATAATAATATATATAATTATATTTTGTATACTAAAAATTTCTTCTATTTTCATATTTTGTAACCTGCTCTAAAAATATATTTTTTAGTCTTCTCCTATTGCTAGTTCTGATTTAGTGCTTACTTTTTTTGCTTCTTCTTGTTTAGATTTTTCAGCATTTAATATTTCATTTATTTTATTTGTAATTTCTGGAATAGTTGGATCTTGCAACCTTAAGTATTCTTCTGAAAATTCAATTGCTTTTAAGTAATCTGATGATTTTAAGTAAGCATAAGCCATTAATGCATAATCTGGCGTTTGTAACAAATCTTCAAAATTTACAAGTATTTTTTTTATTTTTAGGTCAATTCCTGCTTTTTTAACTTGGTCCGCACTTTTTAAGCTATTTACAATTGAACGAAGCATATTAATGCTTCCTTTAAATTCAACTTTTCTAAAGTTTGAGTTTTTATTTGTTGTATTAGAAGAGTTAACTGGTTTAGAATATTCTTCTTTTACAGCCTCTACTGCTAATATACTTTCACGGGTTCTAGCTGATATTTCACGTACATTTACATTTTGTTGTAATAATCTAATAATAAATTCTTTTTTATATTTTGATAAACCTGACATTACTTCTTGTTTTCTTTTAATTGTTTCTCTAACTTTTCTTACTCCTTCTACTGTACCATTTAATTTTTCTGCAATTTCTTCGTCTGACATATTAGTAGTTTTTATTAAGTTTTTTACATCTTCGCTTGATGCAATTTTATATTTTCTAAGTAACAAAGTCATGTCATATATATCAATATATCTAAAAGATCCACTTAATGAATCCATAGGGGTAAATTCTTTAGCCTTTTTTAAAAATGTTTCTATTTCTTTTTGCTTAGCACTTTCTTCTTGAGATCTTTTATTTTGAATTTTTTGCATTTCTTGATTAAATTTCATATCTTGCTTTGATATATTATTTTTTTGTTCCATTGGTGGAGTTTCCTGCTCTGGTTGTTTATTCTCTAATGTTTGATTTCCTTGTTTTGATTCTTTTTGTTCTTTTTCTAACTCTCGATTTTCTTGTTTTGCTTGATTTCTTTCTGGCTCTTGATTTTTTTGTTTTACTTGTTCATTTTCTAATTCTTTATTTTTTTGTTCTAGCTTTACTTGTTCATTTTCTAATTCTTTATTTTTTTGCTCTGCCTGTTTATTTTCTAATTCCTGCTTTTCTTTTTCTTGTTGTTTTTGTTCTAGCTGTTGTTTCTTTTTTTCTCGTTCTTTTATTCTTCTTTTCTCAGCTTCTTTTTGTTTTTTTCTTTCTCTTTTCTGCTGTTTTACTTTTTCTTGCTCTCTTATTCTAATTACTGATTCTATTGTTACATTTCCTTCTTTTGCTACTTGCTCATTTATTTTTTCCTCTGATAAATTTGTATTTTTGCTTTTTGTATGTAATGCTTGTGCTATTTCTGTTCTGGTGTATATTTCATTATGAAGCATATTTTTATAAACTACATTTACACTTGGATATCCAAATTCTTGCATTAAAGCTTTAGGATTATCTGGAATTTCTGCTGCTCTTTGTTTAAATTTATTTACTTTTTCTTGTTTTCCTATTCTATATACTGCTTCTTTTGTTACATTACCTTCTTTTGCTATTTGTTCATTTATTTCTTCTGCTGATAAATCAGTATTTTTACTTTTTTCTTGTATTGCTTGTACAATTTCTGCTCTAGAATATATTCCGTTATTTTTCATTAAGTTTCTAACATAATGAATACTTTTATATCTAAATTCTTTCATTAAGGTTTCAGGTTCATCTGGTATTTCTGCAGCCCTTTGCTTAAATATATTTATTTCTTCTTGCTCTCTAATTCTAGTTACTGCTTCTGCTGTTACATTACCTTCTTTTGATATTTGAGCATCTATTTCTTCTTTTGATAAATCAATATTTCTACTTTTTTCTTGTATTGCTTGCACTATTTCCGTTCTATTATATATGGCATTACGCCTCATAGTATTATAAACTGCATTTACAGTTGAATAGCCAAATTCTTCCATTAAAGTTTTTGGATCATCTGGTATTTCTGCTGCTCTTTCTAAAAACTTAACCGTTTTAGAGATTTTATATCCTGTTTTACGTCCTGGTTTTTGAGAAGCTTTTCTTTCTTCCTCTTTTTTTAATTTTTCCGATTCATTAAGGGATTTTATTTTGTTTTTTACGATATTTGTTATTAGTTTACTTTTTTGTTCATTTGTTTCTTGTATTTCAGCATATAATTTTTCAATTACAGCTTCTAATTCTTTTGTTAGCTCTTCTTCTAATTTACTCTTACCCATAAAATCTCCTTAATAAAATTTTAATATCTATATTATTATACATTATTATGTAAATTTTTTCAATATAAAAGAAGAAGAAATTATGTAAAAAAAATACAGATGACTTTGATATCACCTGTATTTTATAATTTAGCATTATAATTAAGTATTTATATTTTACCCAAATAAACTTAATTGATTACTTTGGCTCATTCCTTTTAAACAGCCAACTTTTTCTAGTATTTCTACTACTGATTTACCTATTTTAGAGCGAATTTTCATATCATCAATAGACATGAATTTTCCATCTTTTTTAGCTTCATCTATTCCTTCTGCTGCAACAGTACCTAAGCCAGGAATACTATTTAGAGGTGGCCTTATTTCTGTATCTGATTCTGCTTTAAATTTAGTTGCATGGCTTTTATATAAATCTATTGGTAAGAAGGTTATTCCCCTTTCATACATTTCTAATACTAATTCTAATATTGCATACATGTTTTTATCTTTTGTTGTTGCGCTATTGCCTTGCAAATCTATTTCCTTCATTTTATTTTTTACTTTTTCTACACCATAGCACATAATATCACTGTCAAATTCATCTGCACGAATTGTAAAAAATGCTGTGTAATATGCTGCTGGTTTATGTACTTTAAACCATGCAATACGAAATGCATTTGTTACATAAGCTGCTGCATGGGCTTTTGGGAACATGTACTTAATTTTTTTACAAGAGCCTATATACCATTCTGGAATATTATACTCTCTCATTGTTGCTTCAAATTCACTCCATTTTTCTGGATCTTGAGAAGGCTTTCCTTTACGCACAAATTCCATAATTTTAAAAGCTGGTTTTGGTGGCAAACCTTGTTTTATTAAATAAAGCATAATATCATCACGAGTACAAATTGCATCTTGAAGTGATATTGTTCCTTCTTGTATTAAGGTTTGTGCATTATTAAGCCATACATCTGTACCATGTGATAAACCAGAAATACGAAGTAGCTCTTCAAATGTAGTTGGTTTAGTATCTACTAGCATTCCTCTTACAAATTTTGTACCAAATTCAGGTACCCCATAAGTTCCAACCTCTGAATGTATTTGTTCTGGTGTTACACCTAATATTTTAGTAGAACTAAATATTGACATTGTATCTTTATCATCTAACGGTACTTTTGTTGGATCTATTCCTGTTATATCATATAACATACGTATCATTGTTGGATCATCATGACCTAGTATATCTAATTTTAGTAGGTTTTGGTCTATAGAGTGG
>CANRKF010000029.1 GCA_947631145.1 uncultured Clostridia bacterium
CTGTTTATGAAAATGGTGAATTTGTGTTATTATAAAGTAAGTCAAAATTATTGACAAATAGAATAAAAATATATTATTATGAATATAATAATACAGAATTCATAAAATTTTTGGATAAAAAAGTAAAGTCTAGAATGCTTATATATCAAGCATTCTAGACTTTACTTTTACTTTAAAATGTTATTTACAGTTTAAATACAAAATGTGTAAGTAGTCAGATAGCTGTATTATTCCATATTCTGATTTTCGCATGAGATAAGTACGAAGGGTTGATATAAGAGCCTGAGGCGTAATAGCTTCATCTGGTATATCAATACTGACACTTGGAAAAGTCCTGTATTCCTTCAATTCTAGTTTATAACCAGAGAAGCCAATATCGCGAATATACTCTTTAGGCGCACTAATTATTTTTTTAGCACAATGAAAGGCAAAAAGGATGTTTTCATCAGTATTGTTATCCCAAGTTAATGAATAAATTAGACAGGACGCAATATCAAAATCGTTGAATTTTCGCTGTAATGAATTTAATGAAGATGAAAAACAAGCAAGTGCATACATAATGTCATTAAATTTTTGAAACCATCCTGCGTTTAATTCATTCCACTCATAATTATCTTCATCAATTGTTTCATTAATCAAGCAAATATACTGTTCCCACTTTTTTTTGTAATCTTCTTCGGTCATGCTTTGAAATTTTTGCTTTTCTTTTTGGATTTTACAAAAAGATGCAATACTCATAGCAATCACCAATAACAACAGACAAACTGCGAATATGTCTACAGCAGTTACCGGTAATTTAGAAATTGCAAGTACAAAAATAAACGAAAAAATGATAATACCAACAAAGCATTTAACTCGATTGCATACAAAATACTGAAGAATTTTTTTACTCACGTTACTCATTTTGTTTTCTCCTTAAAAAATTATTTTTACTTTTGCTGAATATATGTTAACCTGTAAAACAGGATAAAGAAAATATTGATGTTCAAAAAAATTTGAACTTGGAGAACATTTTCAAATGAAACAAAATTTGCAAATTATGTTAATTTGTTGTATAATGTATATTGATATAGTTAATACACTTTATCATTTGTTCCAATGCACTGAATAGTGCGAGGTTTTCCTCGAACTTTTTAGTAATAGCAATTAAAATCAAAACACCAAAATTTAAGGAGGACTATCATGGAAGCAAAAGATGTAAGAAATTTGCCGTGGAAGAAGGTTGAAGATTGGTCAGAATTGTCTGCAAGCCATTTTAACTGGAGGAGAAATTCTTTTGTCTGTGAGACTGATGTGGATATGTTTGTCGAAAATCTCTACAGAGATATTGCCAGACAGCTGAACATTCCATATGAAAAGTTACAGCCTATTTTAGTTGCTGAAAATGAGCCCTTTAATTCATTGAAAGCTCGGTTTTTCGAAAAATGGGAAGGTGCTATCAAAACCTGCCCTGCTTTAATCGAGTTAGAGAAAACACTGAGAATCCCTGATGTAAGCAAAATCAAAAATTGTGATGCTACTGATAAGGTAAGCACCTGCTGGAAAATGTTCGAGGAACTTTCCGATACCGAAAAAATGTTATTTCTTGAGAAAATTGGAAGGATTAATGTGAAGATAGAACATTACGTAGCACAAGCAGAAGATACAACGACAGATTAACTTCATCTAAAAAGAAAAATTCTTTCTTTCCCTCGTAAGAGGGTTCTTTTTTTAGTTGAAAGTAAAAATTTGTGATAAAACCCGAGTTTGTTTATCATTGTCAAAGCTGAAAGCACAAAGAAAAAACCAAAAGAGGCCGCACATTGCGACCTCTCTTGGCTTTCAGGTATTCTCATTGGAATTTTGTGAGATAATCTAGCTTTGCTTGCTGAATAGCATTTTCTAATTTCTTGCAGTAAGGGATTTGAATGGGATTTTTTTGGTAATCATTATCCCGTATCTGCATGTTGAACTTATCAATCTTATCAACGACAATGGTCTTAAGGTTGAACTTAAAAGTTCCCAATTCATGTGTACGAATTTTTACAGTAAGCAGACAAATTTCTTCGGATACGAACTCGAGCAAGTAGCAGTAGTCATCTTCAATAAAAGAAACAACGATGAAAGCAAAGATGATAGCAGACAGCACAGGGATAGCAGAGATAAAGAAGGACGACGTGTACTTATACAACAAGAATTCTTCTAGCCCAAATACTGCTATCAAAATACGTTTGAGTATAAGTTTAGCTCTCCGTTCATACTTTTGGGAATTTGTTTTCATGAGACTTACCTCCTTAAAATTAGAGCTCTTGGCTCTTTGATAATTATATTATACAATAATTTAAGCAAAAAGTCAATTTATGTAAATATAGCAAACCTTAAACTAGTACAAGAATAGAATATTTTTGACTTTTGAATTAAAAGATGATATAATTTAAAAGATTATGTAAATATTAAACAAAAAATAGAATTGAAAACAAAAAATAAAAAAGATAAATACCAGAAAATGGTAAAGTAACAATACCATTTTCTGGTAAAAGGACATTGAATTTTTTTATTAATTTTATATTGACTTTTACAAAAGCAACTAGATGATTTAAAGGCGGATTAACAAATTACATTTTTGAAGTAAGTCTTGAAGATTAAGGAGTGAAAAAAGCATGAGTAATCTTACTTTATTAACACAAGAACAGTGTTTTGGAAATGATAAATTAGATATATTAAAAAAAAGAGGAACAGTGGCAGAAATAACAGATTTTGCTATTCTTTTAGGAGGATATGCTTTAGATGATGCTGAGTCTTTAGAAAATAGACCAGGTTATTATTGGACTAAATCAGATGACGGAAATAACAACGTGTGGGCGGTTAACGTATTTGGTATTAGGAGTCGCTACATTGCTTCTAGACGTAGTGGTGGTGTTCGCCCAGCTTTACCATTCTCATCAATCTCTAGCATCCCCACGAACGGAGTGAGTGGGAAAAGAGCAAAAGATGGAATTCTTGAAGTAGAATATGGATACCTTCCATATAAAGTAGTATCAAAAGATATGCAATTAAAATTAGAACGAGCATTTAAAATTGGAAGATTATCAAGAACTGGAAACGTATATACAGCAGACTCAAAAAAAGATGATTATGAAAAATTTGAGCCCAAAAGATACGAGGAATATCAATATAACGGAAAAAGATATGTGAGAGTTGAAGCTAATCTAGATTTTGATGGATATGAAATTCAACTTTCAAATGGAGAAAAATATAGAAATGGAGACATAGCATGGGTAGAAGTATCTCCAGTAAAATGGTTAGTTGATGAAAAAGCAAAAATTATGCTAACAGAAAAAGTGATTTTTGCAGGAGTTCAATTTAATTCTACAAGATATTATAATACAAGAGATTTTGACAAAACAGATATAAAAACATTTATGGATAAATATTTATCCAAAGAGCTGGAACAATCAAGAGGAACAATAAAATTAGGAGAACAACAAGAAGAAACAGAGGAAATAGAGAATACTGGAATTAGAAAATCAAGATTGCAAAAATTAAATCCAGATAAAACAAAGAAATTTGCAAGAACAAATATGACAGACACAGAAATAATACATAATTGGATAGAATCTGGAGAATCTGTATTGCTTCGTGGACCATCAGGAATAGGAAAAACGGAAAGAATAAAATCGTTATATCCAGATTTAATTTATTTAAAATTGACAAACAATATGTTCCCAGAAAAAGTAGTAGGCTCAGTTAATATACAAACAGGACAAAGCATACCGCCAGACTTTGCAAAAACTGCAATTATGCAAGAAGCAACAGAAGAAGAAAAAAGATTAATTGAAGAAAATATACAAAATATATATGATATAGCAGATAAAGTTTATAAAAGGTCAAAAGAAAGTAATAAAAAAATTGTAATAATGCTAGATGAACTTTTAAATGTAAAACCAGCAGTTCAAAGTTTAGTATATACTTTAGTATTGAATAGAATGGTAGAAATAGGCAAAGGATTAAAACTACCAGATAATGTAGTAATTGTTGCAACAGGAAATCAAAAGAAATATTCTGTTGTAGCAGAAGATTTAGCAGAGCCATTAGAAAAGAGATTCGATCATATACTAGATATGGAGCCAAAAGTAGGAGAATGGATAACAGAATATGCAATACCCCATAAGATACATCCAGCTGTAATAGGATATATATTATCGAAATATAATAATTCTGGTAAAAGTGAGGATATAAAAGATATAGGGTATTTTTATGAAGAGCTAGAAGTAGGAGAACAACATTTAGATAGCAATGGATGTAAAGGAAGGACAAATGATCCTCGTTCGTGGGCTTCAATTTCAAACACACTATATAATTTTGAAAGAAATTTGATAGCAGGTAAATATGAAGGAAAAAATGTAGAAGATATAATTCAGAGGTCAATAGAGTCTAAACTTCGTATGGAATGGGCAAGTGAATTTTTGAATTTTTATAATCTTCCAACACTAACACCAGAAGAAGTAGTAAAAGGACTAGGAAAAGGATATACACAAGCAGATTTACCAAGAGATATAAATGAAAGATTTGGCTTTATGACAGCATTGATAACAGCAGATGAAACACAAGTAGAGGCTTGTAGGAAATTTATAAGAAAATATTGTGATCCAGAATACCTTTCAATTTATGATATATATTGGGCAGGAAATGATGAAAGAAAAATGGAGATAATATCAGAATTACAAGAAATGCCATTATCTTTACATATAGCAGACGAAACAAAACAATATGCAGAAGAAGGAACTAAGGTTTATGCGGACATAGGAAAGATGTATAAAGGATATTTAACAAGAGAAGGTGCTAAAAAAATAAGAGGTGAGGATAATGAAAGAAATTCAATATAGTGAGGCAGCAACACAAGTATTAGATATATTAAATTATACAAGACAAGAAGATGTGAAAAAAATTCCACAAAGCTTTATAAATTTTTTAAAAGATATTTCCAATAAACAATATATATCAAACTTTAATCATGCTTATCCAATAAATGCCTTGAATTTAAGCCAAAAAGCTAAAGAAATTTTAGGATTTATATATGTTACATGGTGGTGTGATAATGAAAATGATAGGAAAAAATATAAAGATATGATACATTCTAATATTTTAAAGCCAGAAAAAGTGGTTGTTTATAATATAAATGATATTTTTAAGGATAGAGTAGAAAAGAAAGCAAATAAGATTTTCTTAGGATAGGAGTTAAAAAAATGATAAATAAAGAATTAGTAGAATTACAAAAAGGGTGCAATTCAACAGGCGTTATAATTCAAAACGAAGATATAAGAGAATTGAAATCAAAAATTTTAATTGTTTCAAATTGTAATATTGATAAGTTACTTAAAATCTTTAAAGAAAATATAAGTAGTAAAAAATATGATTATTTTGTAATAGAGGAAATTGATAAAATTAATATAGATGAACAAGATAAATATTACCAAATAGTAAAAGATAGAGAATTTTGTGGATATAGATTACCAGAAGATATAATTATTGTTTTTACAGTAAAAAATAAAGAAACTTTAAAGAATATATCACAAAAACTTTATAATCTTTGTGTGGTTGCTTTTTAAGGAACGAAAAAAATGACAACTAGTTATTTCTAACTAGTTGTCTTCCATATCTAATACTATTCACGCTCTTGTTGTTCTTTTAGACTTTCTTTAACAGTTTCTTTTCCAAATAGACTCTCGTAACTCTGTTGTGTTTGTGGATATTTGGAAACAGTTTCTTTTATGTTATTTGTAATCATAGTTTTGCTTGGTGGAAATGAATTTAGATCTGCTGGGTATCCATCCCAATCATATTCTTCACCTTCAAAAATTACTGTGTTTCCTTTTCTTTCTATAATATTTTTTCCATCTGAACTTATACTTTGTACAAATCCATTTTCATCTATTACTATTTGTTTAAAATTTATATCAACCATACTACCATTTACAATCCTTTTTTCTCCTGTACGAATCTCTTGTTTTGTACCTTTTACAATGGTTATTTGCTCAGTTCTACTATTTGGAAATCTATATTTAGAAACTAATGAATATTCACCATTACTAGAAGAAATATGTAAATCAGAGTGTTTACTATGCAAAATTAATGAATTATTTTCTGATCTAGCTTTTAGGTTAGCATTTAGTTCTTTAAATTCTCTAATAAAAAGTTTTAATCCATCTTTAAAAAATAAATCAAATATTTCTCCATGTGCAGGACTAGATAATATTTCCGAAAAACCTATTGAAGATAAAATTTCTTCTCTTCTATATCTATTCCTTACATATACCATAAATCCGCCTTAATCCGTCTTCTGAACCTTCATTTATAGATGATAACAATAAATTTAAATAAACATTTTTACTTCCTCTAAAATCCATATCATTTCTCCTTTACTTTCATAACCTTTTAAATACTATTATTATATCACGAAATTATGTAAATTGCAATAGTTTTAGCTTTTTTTATAAAATACACAAGAAATTTTTTAAGATAGCTACTAACTTTTCTTTATTAATTTTTAATTTTATCAAATTATTTTGTATGATAATTATACCACATTTTTATGTAAATTGCAATTTCGGGTTATTTTTTATTTACAATCACTATCTTTTTTGATATACTTTAATAAAAATCAATATATAAAATAAAGGAAGTGCCACGAATGGATGCTAGTATGATTTATGATATAAAAAGAAAAATGCTAATGAAATATCCAAGATTTGGGAGTGAAATAGCAAAAATAAATATTGAATTCAAAGATGATTTACCTTTTCATACTGCAGCAACTGATGGACAAAATATTTATATTGATCCAAATTACTTTGAAAGTTTAAATGCAAGTGACAGAGTGTTTGTAATAGCACACGAAATAATGCACATTAAATTTTTGCACGCTTTTAGATTAAAAGATAAAGAAGGTAAAAAAAGAGATTCAGAATTGTGGAATATAGCAACAGATGCTATTATAAATGCAAATCTAGAAAGAGATGGGTTTGATATTAAAGAAGGATATGTAAATATACCAGAAGCATTAAATTATTCAGCAGAAGAATTTTATCAAATTTTATTACAAAAGCAAGAAAAGGAAAAGCAAGAGCAACAACAAAGCCAAAATGGTGGTAAGCAAAATCAAGGTGAAAATGAACAAAAACAAGATGGGAATAATAATAGTAACAATGAAATGAATCAAAACCAAGATAGTGAATTAAATGAAAATTCAGAGAATGAAGAACAAAAGGATAATGGTAATGGTCAAAACGAAGAAAATAAGCAGACATCTAGGCATGGGGATGATCATAGCTTATGGGAAGAAGCATTAAAAAACAGAGAACAAAATAAAAATCAAAGTGAAAAAGAACAAAAAAATCAAAGAAATGTAGAAAAAGAACAAGCATCGACAGAAGAACAAGAAATTGAGTTTGATGAAAAAGGCGAATTTGCAGATAACAGAAAAGAGAAAAGAGAAAAATTTAAAGCAATACGTGAGAAAACAGAGAAAAACATAAGAGAAAAAAGTGATAGAGCAATAAAATTAGACAACATAGGAGAAAGCAAAGAAGAAATTGATTGGAAAGTTTTAATACGAAGAGAAATTGATAAAACAGAAACAATATGGAGTCAAAGACGTTCAATTGCAGAAAACAATTATGCTTATAGATTAGAGGAAAATGATATTGAAGAGGATGCAGAAACTGAAATTATGATTGATGTTTCTGGATCTGTAGAAATAGGTTTAGTTAAAGCTTTTTTAAGACAAATTAAACCATTATTGAGGCAATCTAAATTAAAAGTAGGATGTTTCAATGAAAAATTTTGGGGACTTGTGGATATAAAAAGAGTAAGAGACATAGATAATTTTATTATACCAGAAGGTGCAAGAGGACATTCTGCTTGGACAGAAGATTGGGATTTAGCGGTAAGAAGTTTTACTAAAAAAAGAGAAATAAACAAAATAGTATTTACTGATGGCTATCCCTGTCCTGGTACAATGCCAAAAGATGATTTGAAAAAAGAAAATATTATTTGGCTAGTATATGGAAATAAGAATTTTAATCCATGTTGTGGTAGAGTTATAAATATTACAGAAAAGCAATTAGAACAATTATATTTAATTAATAAAGATTTTTCAAGATAACTATAAACATTCAGTTGAAGTTATTATATTTAAGGAATTAATTTATTGTTATAATGTTAACACAAATAGAAATTTTGGGCATGTACAATTTGCTATTTTACATAAAATATGGTATAATATAATCATATAAGTTCTTTATATTCATAAGTCTACACCATGTATGGGTAGCCGAATTGAAAGGAGATAGCATCATGTCAAAGTTAAAACTATCAGGTGGTTCATCAAGCACAAACTCTGTTTCTTTCTTTTTAAAAAAGAGAGACAAAGGAATTGAAGCAGTTCGGCAAAAGGATGGTACAATTGTAACAAAAAAAGTCGATTCAGATGAACAATTGAAAACGATGATGAAATTACTAAAAGTCGTTTTTATATGTTCATTGTTTAGAGAATTTAGCTTTCTTTTGAATTTACCAATGTGGATTTATCATGTACCTACTTTTATTTGGACTGCATTATTCTTAATTGCAATATTAGTTATGTTAGCAAATTCTGAAATGCGTATGTATCATGGAGCAGAGCACAAAGTAGCACACTGGTATTCAAAAAAGAATGTAGGAAATAATATTGAAAGTATTAAAAGATGTTCACGGATACATGGTTATTGTGGCACAAACTTATTAGCCACAATTGTAACTTTTCAGTTAGCCTCATCAATATGTTTGAACCTTTTCAGCTTTCATATTCCCGAAATTATAACAGCAATTTTACCATTCTATGTGTATAGCATCTTTCCTTTTAATCTTCTTGGAATGCTTGCACAAATCATTACAACGGCAAACCCAACTACTGAACATATAAATGTGGCAGTACGGGCATTGTCAACACTAATAAAAGAAAGTAAATAGGAAATCTTCTTATAACCTGCTGATGTTATTCTTCAGCAGGTTATAATCTCAAAAAAATCCTTACTAATTTTATTATACCGGTTTTATTTTAATATTTACAAAATTTATTTTTAGAATAAAAGTAACATAAAAAAATATAATTTAAGAAAAAAACAAAAGGAGGTCGCAGGTGCGACCTCTTTTTGTTTTTCAGGTATTCTCATTGGACTTTGCAAGATAATCTTTTTCTTGCTGAATAGCACTTTCTAATTTCTTGCAGTAAGGAATTTGAATGGGATTTTTTTGGTAATCATTATCCCGTATTTGCATTTCCAGCTTATTTGGTCTGTCAACGACAATGGTTTTAAGGTTGAACTTAAAAGTTCCAAATTCGGTGCCACCAACTTCTACAGTAAGCAGACAGTTCCCTTCAGATGTAAACTTAAGCGTGTAGCAGTAATCATCTTGCACAAAACGAAGGACGACGAAAGAGATGAAGGCGATAATCATAAAAGAAAAGCAGATAGAAGGGTAGGCATACGCATTTATTGCAGATATAAAGAATATTGTTTGCATTAAATCTGTGATTATCTTTTTAGACCTCGTTGCATACTTTGTTCTCATGAGATTTACCTCCATAAAATTAGAGCTCTTGGCTCTTTGATAGCTATATTATACAATAATTTAAGAAAAAAGTCAATTTATGTAAATAATAATAGGCTACTGCTTGCACAGTAGCCTTTGACAGTTTTTTAGTTTAAATTTTATTTAATACCATAAAAAGATATAGCAAATTTTACCATGATAGTTCCCACAATAATCATTGCCATGGTAAGATACACCCTAAAATAACGCCTTTTTGTAGAGCTGTAGATAAGATACACTGCAAGTATAGTGAATAACCCAATAAAAAATATTGTGAGAAGGTGCATCAAAGTTCTATAGCTTTCTGCACTTTTCTGAGCTTCTTCTGCACTTTTTCTACTTCGTTCAAACGAAATTTCTTGCGTACTTGTTCCGAAATTTTTAACGGTTGCAGTTAGATAGTTAGAATATCCATGAGTATCCTTATAATCTCCAATTTCCATTATCAAAGTAGTCCGGCCGTCTTCAGAGTAGAACGTTGTTTGTATAGGATACTGAGAGTTATATTCGTTGCTAGCAATCATTTTTTCAGCTTCTGCCTCGTATTTTTCATACAGGGCTTCAGGGTAGTACAACAAACGTTCATACACAGAGTTTGCTTTCGGCATGAGCACTTTGAAATGGAAGAAAAGACCAAAAGACACCGTGAAAATTACGGACAGGGCAATGCTTACAAAGGATGCTAATTTTTGCTTATTCATTTTTAACCTCCATTAGTTAATGATACGGTTATATGTAAAACTCTAAGATACTGCCAAACTTAGAGCATAACAAAAAAGTCTACATAATAATTGTAACATATTTGTTTATCATTGTCAAAGCTGAATGCACAAAGTAAATACCAAAAGAGGTCGCAAGTGTGGCCTCTTTTGGTATTTAGGTAATTCTCATTGGACTTTTGCATACTTTTGTTTTGCTTGCTGAATTGCGAGAATTATGAATTCAAATTCTTGTAAAAGTCAATATAAAATTAATAAAAAAATTCAAAATTAAATTGATAGAATTCTATCAATTTTATTTTAGTTTTATTTTAACATTTACATTTAGGTATTTGGTGCAAGACAAATACATGTAAAATAATAGAAAAAACTTGTAGGGTTACAAGATTCATTATATATTGAGCCCAAAAATCAATTAAATGAAAAGAAAAAAGTAACATAAAACATTTACAGACAAATCAAAAAGTGATATAATACGAAAAGTCATATTAAAATTTGAGGAGTAATAAATTGGAACATAAAAATGAAATATTAGCTCTAAAAGCTAAAGTAATGCTACAAAGGATAGATAAAATACGCAATATATATATAATGATTTTACAAAAGTCTGATTGTGAAGAAATTAATTCTTTAGAAATAATTAAAGATCAATATCTTAGAATGTATGATAAACTTATAGAAAAAGGAGAATATAAAAAGTATAAAAAAATAGAAGATACAATTATTAAGGAAATAGCAAAAATAGAATTAAAGTTAGATGAATATATATATGACAGTATTCCAAATTGCCGAGAGATAATTTTGAACAATATACAAAGAATAAGGAAATCAAAAAATTATGAAAGTTTTTCAAATATGAGCGATGAGTTAAATAGAATAGAAATATTAAGAGAACTATTAAAGTTATATAGCCCATATATTAGCAAAGATGAAGAACAAAAGATACAATATGAAATTGAACAGTTGAAATTTGATATATTATTTAGAAAACAAGTTGAAGAATTAATATGTCAAAATGGTAGTATAAGTAGTAATTTAACACAATACAATAGTGAAACAGAAAAAGAGATTTTTAAGAAACTTTTAGAGGAAAAAATCAATTCAATAAGACCTGTATCTATGAATTCTTATGAAAATGAAACAAAAATAGACACACCTGCAACAAGTTATAATTCTAAACTTATAGATGAACAGATAAAAGATGATGAAGTATTTGAAGCATCAACAGAGCAAATATTAAGTGATAGCACGATGCTAGAAAGATTAATAATAATTGATATGAAAAAAAATCCTTATAATTATATTGGACTATTAAAATCTAAAGTTTTTAATGCACATTTATGCAATATCGGAAATAACCCTTTTGAAAAAGAGGTTTATTTATCTGAAAGAAAGCTAAGTATCTTAGGTTATTGTGGTGGTAATCAGTATAATATTTTTAATGATAATGAGAGCTTTTTTAATGGAAGAATTAAATGTGAAGGATTTTCTGTTAGAAGAATTAGAGGTGAAGGATTAAAAGCAGATAAAGTAAATTATTCCTTATTAGAGGCTTTATTAAAAAGTGTGATAACTGATGAAAATATAAGTATTATAGAGTGCGTAAATTTGTATAAAAGATTTGGATTTGAATGTAGCCCTATATTAGTCAATATAGGACAACAATGTATTAAAATGATTTTTGATGATGTAAAGGGGAGCAAAGAAGCTATAGGATTTTTAAGGGATTTGAAAAAAGATAAAAAAAGTCAAGAAGGAAAATATTGTAAGATTGATTTTAAAGGTTTAACATATGAATTTAATAGAGAAGAAAAAGATTCAGAGGATTTATTTAACCAAGTTCTTAAAAAAAGAACAAAAAAAATTTACCCTCCACAGATACCAAAGAGAGGATTTAGAAGATTTTTTCCTAAAAAAAAGGAAATGCCTGAACAAAAAGATACATCACAAGCACAAAAGGAAGAAGTAAATGGAGAAAGTATTATAAATACAGACATAAATGCTATGATATCATTAATACAAGATAATTATAATACTGAAATGCAAGAATTAGAAAACAGTTTGCAAAGAGGAAATGAAGAAGAGGTTTTAGATAAAAATTCAATAGAAAGATATGAAGAAAGAATAGATGAAATAAAAAATAAAATAGAAATGCTTGAAGGCTTAAAAAATAGAAATGGAAAACTAACATTAGCGGAAATAAGAAGATTATTAATTCTTTCAAATAATATTTATAAGAAATTAAATATTAGATATGATGAAAGAAAAATATTACCACTAGAAAATACGAGGGAAGGATATGGAATACAAGTACACTTTGCACCATTACCAGAAAAAAGAAGGTTTTATAGCGTAGAAACAAGTCGTTCTTTTCTGTATGGTCCTGAATACATGCATTATTATAAAAGTGATTTAAAACCATTGTGGGAAAAATATAAAAGCGAATTTGAAAAATTGGGTATAGGTGTAAAAAAATATAGTAGAAACTATGAAAGTAAGCCACATTTTGAAATTTGTGTAAATTTGGATGATATATCAGATTTACCTATTGATTATGAAAAAGTTACATTATTGACAAAAGAGGAATTACAAAAAATTATAGAAAGAGAAGAAGGGAATGAAAGAGAATGAATGAAGTAAAAACAAACAATCAAAATGCAGCACTAATGAAAAATCTAAAAGAGCAAGTAAATGAACAAATATCAACATTGACTACAAAAATACCAGACTACTCAGAATTAACTGATGAAGGAAGAGAAATTGTTGATAGATATATTTCGTCAATCGACTTACATAATTCAAAAACAATTGATGAATTCGGAAAAGATGAAACAGAAAGAATATATAAGGAATTAGATTTATTAATAGGTACATTAAAAACACATGATATAAGCGTAGAAGATATGTTTACTGAATTAATGTTTTCGATTGATGAAAATAGTGAACCAGAAAAAGGGAGTTTCTTAGAAACATTAAAAAAATCGCCATTAACAGCCTTAAAAATTTTAAAAAATAAGCCAAAAAAAATGATAGAAGCTGAAAGATATAGAAGAGCAAAAGTTCTAACGAATATAGATGTAATTCAGGAAAAGTTAGAAGGTATAAGAAGTGAGTTAAGAACAAATGCAGGAAAATTAGAAATTATGGCTCAAAATTCAGCAGAACAGTATGTTAATACACAATATCAAATTGTAGCTTTACAAGAAGTATTGAGAAGACTACAGGCTGAAAAGGCAAAGGAAACACAATTAACTGAAAGAACTTTTTTACAAATTGACCAAAGTTTACAATTAGTTGGAATGGAAAAAAGAATTGGTAGGAAGATAGAAAATTGCAAAGGGGTTAGTGTAAATGCTGCAACTAAAGCTATAATGTCAAGGTTATTAGCACAGCATAATGAAGAACTTGCAAGTGATTATGATCAAGATTTATCAAGTTTATTGCCAGAATTAAAGGGTATAGTTGTAACAGCTGAAGCCAATGATTCTTTAATTCAAGCAGTAGATACACATAATCAATTTGTAAATAAAATGAATGAAATGTTAAGAACAGAAAGTGAACGTTCTAAAGAAGCAATTAAAAGAGTACAAGCTATTTCTAGTGGAAGTGCCATTGATGTTGAAACCGCAAGAGTTTTAACAAGTGATGTTTTAGAAATAGTAACTTCATTAAAAGAAGTTCAAGATGCAGGTAGACCAACAAATGAAGCATTTACTGAAATATTAAATGATTTTAGAAGTAAATTGACTAAAGAATTAGAAAGAGACAACAATTACGAGGCTACAACCAAAATTGAAGAAAGATAATAAAATAAGGAGATGTGGTAAGCGCCACATCTCCCATTTGCACTGCTCTAAATATACTCCTCCTTACTTTTTTCTTCGGATAACCACATACTTCTGGCTAAATCCTTCTTTGAAATACTCCCAACTCCCTTGAAACAGGTTGAACTACGGTCGATATGTGCGATTTGCTTTGCTTTTTCCATAGACATTCGAGTTTTGCCATCAATCATTGGAGTTTTGGCTTCCAAACTAATTTTGCTCATATCATGTTGACCTCCTTAAATAATAAGTGGTAAGGGTATTCAGTTGCAAATCTATAAAATAGATTATAAATATTATATCATATTTTTTTAGATTCACAAGTATCAGTATAAATTAAGTTTGCAAAAAAAACTCGATTGCAGGATAAAGAAGCGTATTTTTATGTTTTAAAATTCTTGAAACCATTGATTTTATTAACTTTAAATGCTGTTAAAAATAAATTTCATGTCTTTATCCTGAAATTTACATAATTTGACTTTTTAGCAGATATTTAGTATAATACACTCATATCTAAGTTTTATCCCTTAGACAAAGTATATGATGTCGGACATATACAGGCGGCTTAGGTAAATATCAACATCTTTAATAAGAAAGGGAGATTAGAAATGGACCAAAAGCTTGGATTGGCACAGGGACAAATTTTTATGGTAGCTCTTTTGTTAGTAATGGTAGTAATATATTTAGTTGCATTTATTTTTGTTATTTTTCCTTATCTCCAAGAAGCAGGCAATGATGAAATAACTGACAAGAATGATGATGAAACGGCTAACGAGGATGATAGTGAAGATTTTTATAACTTCAAAGTTATCATCTTTGACAGCACTGGCAATATTATTAAAGAAATAAAATGCCAAGACTATGAATACGATAAAGACAACAATGTTTTCTATTTCTTAGACGAAAAAGATAAAGACCATTATATCTACATAGAAGGTAAATTACCTATGTAGATGAACTGTAAAAAACAATTTTCCGACACAAAAAGTAACCATTTTTAGGTTGCTTTTTTGTTAATATATTAACATGTGTCCCCAACGCGACACTTTTATTTTTTCTCTATTTCTTTTTCATTTTGATATTTTACTTTGTAAGTAACTTCTTTTAAACCATCTACACCATATTGAACTATTTTATCTTGACTCGATTGGTAAGAATATTTACAATTTATGGAAATAGTGGTATAAAAGATATATTTATGGAATGAGATACCAGAAGGAATTAAATCCATGAACACAAGAAACTTAAATCAAGTTGACTTTTACATATTTTGTTGATATAATATTATTATGTAACTCTTAACCAACGTTTCAAAAATGGAAAGGAGTGTGGCTAATATGCCATTGGTTGGAAAAAAGAGTCAAGCGAAAATTATCGCTGATTATGAGCTTTTGCAAGAGCTTCATAGGAAATGGCAGAATAGCGAAACCTTAAATGGAATTATCCCGATTAATGCAATGATGTATGATGTCTTTAATCTTCCGAATAATTCCAGTGTTGGTATTGCTATGTGGAACGGGAAATATTGTGCTTTGCTTTCTTCAAAAGACAACAATGATCCTTATGATTTCATCGAAATGGTGATGCGTGATATGGAAGAAGGCGATACCGTTATTCTGTTCTCAAAATCCGACTATAAAGCTGCAAGAAAATGTGACTATCA
Source organism: uncultured Clostridia bacterium (assembly GCA_947631145.1). GTDB lineage: Bacteria > Bacillota > Clostridia > TANB77 > CAG-508 > CAG-273. Next base: position 15,819 of record CANRKF010000029.1, read on the forward strand.
CATTAAGTCAAAAAAACTCAAGTTAAAACTTGAAGTTTAAATCATAACCACCCGTTCATCGGGTGGTTATAATTTTTCTAACTAAACTCCTTATTCTAATCTCCTTTTTAATTTAATATTGATTTTTACACATTGAAAAGCCGTGCGTGTAAAAATTCCACGCACGGCTTAATAACACATCATTGAAAGGGACTAATTATCGATTTTTAACAATCCTACTTTTTCCCTCGTTTTGTAATTAGAAAAAACATAAGTATAACAATTTTCATCAGAATCAAATGTTTTTAAGTAAAGTTTATCTTCATTTTCGTCATATCCAAGTAATGGAGATTTAAACAAATAGAAGCAATAATCTTCTATTGTTTGGGTTAATTCGTTGAATTCTTCCCTATCAAAGTCATAACCTTCCCATTCTAGAGGATTACTTGTTATTTCGGTTCGTTTAAGACGCATGTAGTTTACAAGTTTCTTGTTTTCGACAATAAAAGTACCATAAGGTGGAATACAAACATAATTTGTATTTGCATGTGTAAAATCAATGTCATCAGGCAAATCCAAATTATCTTGTCCTCCTTCGCCTAAATAGCCATCGATTAGGAGTTCGCCAGCTTTTGATAACTCAATATAATGAGAATCAAGCATAGCCAAAGTTCCGTCCCATTGACCATTTAAGTATGCAGTTTTTGCCTTATCATATAAAATGCGTGCGTTGTTTTTTACACCAGTAGCTACTCCATCAACTTCTATTTCTCCACAAGAAAAGCAAACTTTATGCCCATTATAAGTAGTATGCATACCACTCCATTTCCATGAGTCATATAACTCTACATACGCTTTTGCAATTTCAACAGCATCATCAACATCAATGTCTATATGTGTATAGTCATCTGCTGCAAAGTGTGCATTACTTCCATCTGCAAAATAGGTAAAGGATGTTCCATTATATCCGGCGGTTACACCGTGTTCTGCGGGTTTAATTCCATACTTTAGGTTACCTCTAGCAACGTTAGTATCTACCATAGTTGCTTTTTTTAATTCAATCTCTTTCTTTGAAAGGGTAATGATATTAATTGCTGTGTCATCGGATGAAACTTCAACATTGGATGTAGTGTCCAGGTGAACGGAATTTTCTTGCTGTTTCTGATTCGGATCGATTTGAGCCATATACATGTTGGTATCAGATTTACTTTCTTCAGTATTAGAATTTCCATATGTAACAGTAGATTCTATTACTTCACGCTGTTCCCGGTTGCTACATGCCGTAACTAATACGAGCATAATAGCTAATACAACTAACATTGATTTCTTGCCCATTTTGTTTTTACCTCGCTTTTTCTTATTTTTTGTAAATGTGCTATTAGAATCCTTTTCTTAATTATAAGAAAAGTTTCTAAAACTTGGTAATACATATAAATTATACTATGTTTACATAAATAAGTCAAGAATATGTAAACTATCCTCTACTAATTGCCTTTTATTCATAACTAAATGCATTATTCTTATGTTAATTGTGCATTTGATTTTTTATTTAACCTTGCCTTTTTTCATAATTAAATGTTATTATTTTTATATCAATTGTGCATTTACGCTTTTTTGCATGCTTTGTTTACAATTATCAAGTATTATGGTATAATAAAAACATTCATTAGTGTTAATTTATTCTAACAACACTGGTGTGTATCCATCAACAACCGAGTTATTTTATGGAGGTAATGATTATGGCTTTCAGGAAATGCACTAAATTTGAGGTATGCACTGGATGGGATTCTGGTTACTCAATTGAGTTACTAGACGAAGGAAGAGTAGGTTATACTGCATATGCGTTTGAAGGATATGCACACGGACAACCGGATGATGAACCGGAGAATGAAAGGAGTTGTCCGGATCCGGATTATGAACCGGAGAGTCCATATAGCACATTTTTAAAATATTTGGATATTGTCGCTAAGAAGTATCCTGAGGTGTATTTTGCAGTATATGAGCACATTCAAGACCGAACCGAATATGCTTATAGGTGTCTTGCAGGTTATTGTAAGTACCAAAACAATAGCTTCATTAGCCAATTCCAAAGCAAATTCCAAATCATAGAATAACTGAAAAGTGCGCCTTTTTGGCGCATTTTTCAGTTGAACTTTACTGTATATAGCATATTTTTTCAAATATTTTAGTGAATAGAAAATAAATGAAAGATTATTGAATAATTTTTTAAAATGTTATACTAATAATATTTTTTTATAAAAAATGAAAGAAATCAATGTTAAAAAAACATCTAATAAGAGTATTAAGTTTGCAAATAGAATACAATTTTTATATTTTAAATAAAAAATGAAAGGAATTTGTATAAAAAAACATCTAATATATAGTAGCTTAAGTAAAAAGGAGAAAGGCAATGGAAGAATTAATAGAAAAGGCAAAAAATGGAGATAAAGATGCTTTTGGAAATATTATGTTATCATTAGAAAAAGATTTGTATAGAATTGCAAAATTAAGATTAAAAAATAATGATGATATATACGATGCAGTACAAGAAACTATATTAATAGCTTTTAAATCTATTAAAAATATAAAAGAGCCTCAATACTTTAAAACTTGGATAATTAAGATACTTATTAATGAAACCAATAACATATATAGAAAAAAATGTACGAAAAAAATAGTTTCATTTGAAGAAATAAACACAGTAGATATAATTGATGCATTGGATAATATAGAAAAAGTTGAGGAATTAGCTGATTTTAATTTTATATGTAAAAAATTGAAATATGAGGAAAGAGTTATTATTGCACTATATTACATAGAAAACTTTACTGACAAAGAGATAGGAAAAGTATTGAAATTAAAAGAAAAAACAGTAACAACAAAGAGAACTAGAGCAAAACAAAAGATAAAAAATATTATAGAGAAAGGAGTAAAAGTATAATGGATGATTTTGATAAAAAACTATATCACGATTTAAATTTAGAAATAGAAGTTCCTAAGGAATTTACTAATATTATTAAAGAAAGCCTAAATAATGATAAAATAAAAAAGAAGGTGTCACATTATTCATTAACCAAAATTATTTCAGTAGCTTGTGCAAGTTTAGTATTAACTGCAGGAATAGCATATGCAAGTACAGAAATAGTTAAAAATATATGGAAAGAACCTGAAAAAGTAGTTAGCAATAATAATATAATTACAGCAGAAGAAAAAGCTGAATGTATTACTAAAGAAAAAGCAACAGCTAAAGCAAATGAGATATTTAAAAAATTTGGTTATAGCAATGAAAAAATAAAATCAACAACTCTTGAAAAAAGTAGTTATAAGACGATAGATTGGAGATTTGAAACAGAAAGTGAAATTTCATTATCATTTAATGCATATGGAAAAGATGGTTTTTGGTTATTTAATGCTAATGTATTAAAGAAAGATATTAAAAACTATAGAACTACAAAAGAAGAGGCTGAAAAAACAGCAAGAAAAATATGTGAAAAATATGGATATGACTTAAGCAAATATACTAATGTTTCAGTAAAGGCTAATTTAATAGAAGAAAAAGATGCATATATTTGGTATGTAGACTTTTCAAAAGAATATAATGGATTAGTAAATAGTTATGACTACATAAGCGTCGCTTTTATTCCAGAAGTAAATGAAATATATTATTTTATAGTAAATACCAGCGAATATGATAATAATACAGTAGAAATAGAAAAAGAAAAAGCAATTAATACTGCTTTAGAAGCCGAGAAAAATATTAAAACTGGATATGAAGTTGAATGTTTAGATGCATATTTAAGTATTAAAAAAATGAATAGTGATGCATATTTAAGAATAAATGATTATGAACAATATATTGAGCCAAAAAATAAGTTAACTTCTAAAGAAGAAATTGAATATGTAGTAGAAAAACATATTAGAAAAGTATGGAATGTAATTTTATTAATTAGAAATACTAATTCTTTATTGGAACATGGTAATACTTATTCATATTATGTAGATGCGACAACTGGAGAAATTATTGGTGGAGAATCTGATGCATGTGATATTACTGTTGAGAGAGACAAAGGCGGAAAAAAATATACATTTTATAGAGACTATGAAACTGGCGAAATTCTTTTGAAGGAAGCATATATTACTCATTAGTTATTTTATTAAATGTTATCAATTAGTATGCAAAACAGAATGAATAAAATTTCCCATCAATAAAGAGAGAATATTCTAAAAACCTGAAGTACAATAAAAATAGAGAACATTTTACCATATAATTGGTACAATATTCTCTATTTTTATGATTTTTTACTTGAAAGTGCCATTATAATTTTGTAAAAAATGAAACTTTTTTTGTAAATAACCACACTATATACATAGAAGGGAGAAAAAATGAGTACTCAATTAACCTTAGAAAATTTTGAAACAATATACGAAGAAACTTACAATAGAACTCTTAAATATATAGTGTGTAAATGTTCTAATATTGAAGATGTAAATGATTTAATACAAGATACATATACAGAATTATATAGTATGTTAAAAAAGAAAAAACAACTCCAATTAGATAATGTTGAAAATTATATAATTGGTATTGCTAATAAGAAAATTAAACAACACTATGGAATTTTGTATAGTATAAAACTTTCTTCTCTTTGGATAAAGGAAAATAATGAAGAAAAGATGATAGATATACCATATGACATAGATGTAGAATTTAAAATATTAGATAATATAAATGCTAATGAAGTATGGAAATATATAAAGAAAAAAGATATAAGAGTAATAAAAGTTTTTTATCTATATTATTGTTTAGAATTAAAAATATCACAAATTGCAATCGAACTAAAGATAAGTGAATCAAATGTAAAAAATATTTTATATCGAACAATTAAAGATATAAAGAAAAATGTAAAGATTGAAGGTGATATAGATGTCTAATAGTTTAAAAGAAGTTATGAAAAAAGAATTTGATAAGAATAAAAATTATAATGAAATCTTATCTAAAGTAGACAGGTTGAATAGTATGAAGAATTTTAAAATCAAATATATATTAGCACCGATATTTATGTTATTGATAATAATAGGAAGTTTTATGATACTTAATGATACAAATTTAATAAAGAAAGAAGAACTTACTGGCAAAGAAGATTCTATTTTAGATATATTTACAGTAAAGGTCTATGCTGCAGAATCTGAAAACACTTATTTGACAACGAATTATAATAAAGAAACAGAAGAAAAAATTTTAAAACCCAGAGTGGAATTGTTACTTGCAAGTTATAATCAGCTTATGAGTTCTGTTCCAGGATTACCATTAAAAATAGAAACAAATAATGTAAATAAATCAATAGATGAAATATTAATCACAACAGATAATGGAGAATTTTTAACTTGGAATCAAGAAACAGGAGAAGTACAAACAAAAGGAAAGAATGTTTCTCTTAATGATATAGATATTTTATATTGGACTCCAAATTATGAAAAGACTGAAAATAATACTAAAGTATATGAAAAAAATATATGGGAAAATAGTAATATAAAAACTATTGGAAAAATAAATATTTCAGCACAAAAAAATAATGAAGTTTTATATGAAAAAACAGTTTATATTGGAGAAACAAATTATAACTATTATGCAATATTATATTAAGATAATTAAATTTAGAAAATTATTTAAATTTCATATTAAGGACTACTCGAAATATAGTGGTTCTTTTTATATAATCATTTCGAAAAATTACATTTGTATGAGTTAAATAAATAGTAATTGAAGGCAATTTTATGAATTCTAAAGGGAAGCAATTAAAAGCCAAAATAATTTATTTGTTGATATATCATTATATAATTTTTCAAAAAATGAAGATAAAAATAAACAAGATGAAATAATAAAAAACATAGAAA
>CANRKF010000030.1 GCA_947631145.1 uncultured Clostridia bacterium
GCTTCCCGGTTCTCCAAATAAAACTTGAAATACCACATCTATTTTTGGTGATAATATTTCGTTTTCTGCCATTAATTATTTCTCCTTTTTATTTATATTAAATTGCTTATTTTCCAATAAGTTCTTTTAATATTTTCCACCTTTCCTCTACACATTTTTTTATATAATTCATATTGGATTTATTTTAGAATTAATCAATATTTGAGTAAAATTATTGTTTTTATAAACTCTAGCTGTTGTTTGATTTGTTTTTTATAATTTTTATTTTTTAGATATAATTTTTTTGAATATAGATATTTTTAGCTAAAAAAATTTGAATATAAATTTTAATAATTTTATAATTGAATAAATTTAAGTAATATTTATTAATAGATTTTCTCATTTTAAAAATTTTGAATAATTAACTTAAATAAATTTTTATTCTTTTATAAATAATTTTATATGAAAAGATTTATATAATTTCACTAATATAAAATTAAATTTTTAATGAATTTAATAAAATATAGATTAAAAACTCACAGAATTAATTTACAATTTATTATATTAAAACACATATATTTCTATTTTTCAAGAAAAATCGTATGACATTTTTCGACATATAAAAAAATTCTTTTTTAGCGATTAGACAACATGCTAGTCATCTAATCGCTTTTTTCTTACCGTGCTTTTTTACACTTTTAATTATTTTTTAAGTATTCTTCTATTTTTTTTGCAGCTTCTCTTCCATCTTTTGCAGCCCAAGCCACAGTGGAGGTAGTACCTATTAAATCTCCACCTGCAAATATGTTAGTTCCATTAATTCTATAATTTTCCCCTACTTCTAAATATTTTTTTGATGTTGCAGGTAAATTTTGGCTTTCCAATATTTCCATTTCAACTTTTGCTCCTACCGCCATTACTACATAATCCATATCCATAATATAATTGCTATTTTCAATATCTACTGGTACTTTTCTGCTTTCTCCTTCTTTTTGAACAAGCTGTGTTTTTATGCACTCTATTTTCTCTACTTTTTCCTTTCCAATTATTTTCGTAATATTATTTTGAAATAAAAATTCTATATTTTCTTTTTTAGCATCTTCTATTTCCTTTTCCTCTGCTGGCATTTCCGCTTCAGACCTTCTATATATAACAACAACTTGCTCAGCACCTAGCCTTTTAATAGTTCTAGCACAGTCCATTGCAACATTTCCACCACCAATTATAGCTACTTTTTTATTTGTATAATCTGGATGGTTTTGCAACTCTAATAAAGTATTTCCGCCATAAACACCTTTTAAGTTTTCTCCTTCTATTACCATTTTTCTAGGAATATTTGCTCCAAATGATAAAAATACTGCATCATAATTATTTTTTAACTCTTCTAAGGTTATATTTCTTCCTAGTTCTTTTTCATATTTTACTTCTATACCTAAGCTTAATATTGAATTAATTGTTTTTTCTAATATTTTTGGATCTAATCTAAATTCAGGTATTCCGTGACTTAAAATTCCGCCTAATTTATTATACTTTTCATAAATTGTAACTTTGGCACCGCTTCTTGCTAAAAAGCTACTACAAGTTAGACCAGCCGGTCCTCCACCTACTATTGCTACCTTTTTTCCATTCAAAGTATTTTGCACTTTAATATTTTTATCATAACCTTTTTCAATTGCATTATCAAATATGTATGCTTCTATTTCACCAATACTCACTGGATTTTGCTTTATTCCCCTTACGCAACTTCCTTGACATTGTTTTTGGTGTGGACATATTCTTCCACAAATGCTACCTAGCACTGTTGTTTCTATTAATGTTTTATATGCTTCTTCTAAATTTCCTTCTTTTGCATATTTAATAAATGTGGGTATATCATTTGAGAGTGGACACCCATTTTTACTACAAGGCTTTGCTATACAATTTAAACAATAATTTAATTTTTCTTGCATTTCCTCTTTTTTTTCTGCTTTTTCTGTTTTTGACATTGTCTTAACCCTTTCGCTAAAATTTTCTATTACTTTATTTATTTTATAGTTTTATTTTATAAATTTATTATTCTATAACTTTATCTATCTATTCTATAACTTTATTTATATTTTTATCAAAAATGCTATGATTTTAGTTATATTCGGCTATATTTAATGATTTTACTTTATATATTTTTATTTGTTTTGACTTTTAATTTCTTCGTACTTATTTACAACTTCTTTTAAATCTTTCCAAAATTCAATTTTTTTGTTTTCGTCCCTTAATAATGCTGCTGGATGCCATGTTGGCATATAATGAATACCCTTTTGCTCTATCCACTTGCCTCTAGCTGATGTTATTCCATATTCTTTTCCCAGAATATTTTTTAAAGCTGTACTTCCTAGTAATACAATTATTTTGGGCTTTACTAATATTACTTGATTTCTTAAATAATCTAAACATGCTCTGGCTTCATCTTCCTCTGGCACTCTATTAGAAGGTGGTCTACATTTTACAATATTTGTAATATATACTTCTTCTCTCTTTATTCCTAATCCCTGATAAGCTTTATTCATAAGTTGCCCGGCTTTTCCAACAAAAGGTAAGCCTTGACTATCTTCATCTGCACCCGGCCCTTCTCCTATAAACATTATATCTGCTTGCTTATTACCTTCGCCAAACACTATATTATGCCTTGTTGGACACAATTTACATTTTCTACAATCCTTTATACTATTTTCTAGTTCTTCCCATGTTTCATACATACTTATTCTTACCTTTCATTGTCGCGTAAGGGACATTTGTTGACGCGACACTTTGTCGCTTTTTTAGCAGATGTTTGTTTCTACTTTTTTATACATCTTTAACATGTGTCCCAGAAACGATACTTTGTCGCTTTAACTAACGTCCCTTACGCGACACAATTTTCTAATAATTCAATTTTTACCTTCTCTGCTGTGTTAATTTTCGCCATTGTTCCTATTGGTATTACTGTTTTTTTCTCTGTGTGTCCAAAATTATTAGATTTTATTATTGGAAAATTATATTCTCCATCTAAAGTATCTAATAATATTTGCTCTAATGGTACACTGCCTTCGTAATTTCCAATCCAAATTCCTTTAATTCTTTCGAATATACCATTTTGTTTCATATTATATAAATAATTACTCACTAAAGCTGGTGGTGTTTCTAAATAAAGTTCTTCTATAAATAATATTTTATCTGTAAAGTCGATTTTGTATTTTCCATTTACCATTTCATTTACTAAGCTTAAATTACCTCCAACTAAAATTCCACTTGCAACTCCATCTGTTATGGTAGTGTATGTATCTTCTGCGGTACCTAAACTAATGCCACCTTCTACAAAACGTTTCATTACTTCTTTGTAGCCATATTCTGTTTGCCAAGAAGTTAATGCTTTGAAAGTTGGACCATGAAATGTAACTAAACCTGTTTTATTATATATTACATTTAATAATGATGTGGAATCACTAAATCCACAAATAATTTTAGGATTATATTTAATTTTATCATAATCTAAATAATCAAATGTACTATTTGAATTAAAGCCTCCACAAATGCAAAATATTGCTTTTACAGTATTATCTTGAAACATTGTATTTATATCTTCTGCTTTTTGTTTTGCAGTTGCTCCATAGCCTAAAGTATTGGCTAAAGCATATTCAGCAAATTTTATTTTAAAGCCTGAACTTTCCATTAAACAAATAGATTTATTAATTACTTCTAAGTCATCTTTAGTAATTGCATCTGATGGAGAAATGAGACCTATTGTATCTCCTTTTTTTAACTTTTGTGGTACCATAATTATCTTAACTCCTATTTTATAATTTTATATTTTGTTTTCTATTTTTTACTTTTTATTTTCTATATTCTTTAACATATGTCCAGAAGCAACATTATAACTTGTGTCTTAAATGTAACATTATTTAACATATGTCCAGAAGCGACATTATAACCTGTATCTTAAATGCAACATTATTTAACATGTGTCCCAGAAGTGACATTATAACATTTTTCTTAAATGTAACATTATTTAACATGTGTCCCCCACGCGACAAAATGTCGCGTTAACAAACGTCCCCAGTGCGACAAAGTGTCGCAAGTGCCGCATTCCTGCCAGATTCTTCTTTATCTACTCTATACGAGTGAAATTTATCGCTATGGCATACTGTACAAATATTACTGTCTACAATATTTTCATCTTTTAAGCCCAAGCTTTTTAATAAGCAAATATTTATTTTTACTGTATCTATTTTATATTTTTGTTTTCTTTCTTTTACAGCATCTTTTATTATAATGTTTTCTAGTTCTGGTAGTTTTTTATACTTTTCATAAAATAAGTTTCTAACATCTTCATCTACTTCAAAACAGCATTTTCTTATGCTTGGGCATATGCAACAAATTATATCTTTTGGATTACAATTAAAACCTTCTACCATTTTATTAACTGCATTTATGCAAATTCCTGCTAATGTACCTCTCCAGCCTGAATGAATACTTCCTATTACTTTTTTTACTGGATCATACATAAGCAAAGAAATGCAATCTGCTGATGTAGTAAGTAAAGTTAGTCCTTCTTTATTTGTTAATAATCCGTCTACATTTTCTAAAGCTTTTACTTCATTTACAATTTCTACATTTGTAGTGTGTGTTTGATGTGGTTTTATTATTTTTGTGTAATCTAATTTTAAACAATCACTAATTTTTTTATAGCTTTGTTTTAGTAATTGTTCATTTTTGTATATTGGTGGAAAATTTAAGTTATTTCTTAGTGTATAGCAATGTTTTATTTCTGGATATTCTAATAGTTTTTTAAATTGTATATATTGTATGTCATTTTCTTCTATGCAAATTAGTTTCTCATTTTCCCAAATTTTTGTCATTCTAAATTTTTTCCTTTCTTTTTTATAAACAAAATCTTTTCACATATCTAGAAGTCTAGTTATTTTTTCAAACTAGCTATTTTAGTTATTTTTTCAAACTAGCTATTTTAGTTATTTTGCCTTCACAAAGAATTAAATATTATATTACTTTTCCATTTCTTCAAGCACTGCTTCTTTAGGCCAGTTTGCAATGTATTTATAATTATTTTTAGTAATTTGATTAAAATTACATATTGCTTTATATTCGCAATATTCACATGGAGTTTTTTTATCTCTTATTCTATAATATGGTTCTATTGCAATATTTCCGCTCAAAATTTCTTCTGAAATTTGCTTTATTATTTTTTCCATATATTTTTGTAATTTTTCAAATTGTTTTCTATTTAATGTATTTGTTTTTTCGCTAACGTCTCCATCTTTATTTATATATGCAGGAACTATGTTGGAGCTTCCTGTTTCTAAAGTAGTATCCATTTTTTTAACAATTGTACTATCTGCTAGTATTAAGCCTTGCATTTTAAATTGCTTTTTAAGCTCTTGCTTAATTTGTTCTTCTTCTAAGTCACTATTTGCATTTAAAATAGGTTCTATTAAATTAAAGTAAAATACACCTGCTGGAAGTACATCTTCTGCTCTACAAGTTGCATCTAAATAAGTTAAAAGCTGTAATTGTAAACCTGCTAAAACTTCATTTAAGTTAATATTTTTTATAGATGATTTGTAGTCAATAATTCGAATATATTTGCCATCACTCGTTTTTGCTATATCTACTCTATCTATTTTTCCTGTTATTTCTACCTTTTTTCCATTACTTAATTCAAATACAATTGGATCATATTTTTTTCCTTCTTTAAATTCTAATTCATGTCCTAATACTTCAAAATCACTATATTTAAGACTATCTACAATGTATTTCATTGAATTTACTACTACTTTTTTTAATCTTTGTGCTAATATTTTATATTTCGGAATACTACTAAAAATATCATATTTTTTTAAAGCTAGTTTTTCTTCTACTATTTTTTCGGTTATTTCCTTTATTTGTTCTTCTGTAAGTTCTTTAACATTAAGCTCTAGTTCTTCTATTCTTTCAAAAAAGCTATCTATTACATCGTGCATAAAATTTCCTGTATCTATTGTTTCTACGTTGAAATTGCCTTCTTGTTTTAATTTTAGGCCATACTTTAAGTAATATGAAAATGCACATGATTTATACTTTTCTAAACGTGATATACTTGTTTTTAAAGTATTGCCATATAACTTATTTAAATTTTCCTTTTGTATGTTTTCCGGTATATTTTGATACTTAATTGCTCTTAAAGCTTGCTGTAATTTATCTTTTTCATTAATAGTATAATAGTTATATATATGGAACCAAATAGGTTCTATTTCTTTTCCTTCTTTTAACTCTCTTAATTTTATTAAAAGTTCATCAAAGGTAGTATTTTCTAGCAATATTTCACTTTTTCTGTTTACAACATCACTTTCTTCAATAAGTTTTGGAAAAATTCTTTTTATTTTGTTAATAATAATTGAAGGTCTTAAAGATTTTCCTTCTGCATCTGATGATACATAAGATAAATATAATTTTTCTTCTGCTGTAGTAAAAGCTTTGTAAATGTTAAAATTATCATCATAAAGTTGTTCCATTGTTCCTTTTGCGAGTTCTATGCCCTGCTGTTTTAATATTTGCCTATCATTATCATCTAAAAAGCCTTCTTCTTTTTGAACACTTGGAAAAATGCCATCATTTAATCCTATTAAAAAGGCTATTTTGATTTTATGTGATCTAGAACGGTCAACATCTCCTATTACTACTTGATCTGCTGCTTCTGGTATTACTCCTAAATCGCTTTGCGTAAAACCCATTTTTAGAATTTTTGCATATTTTTCAAAAGTAATATTTTTATCACCTAATACTAATACAATTTCATCTAATAATTGTATAAAAATTTGAAAACTTTTTTCATATTCTTTTGCCTTTTCTAATTGATTATTTTCTTTTAAATATTGTATTTTTTCTTCTAGTTGCTCTGGTATATTATTTTTTATTAAAAATTCATACACACTTGCCGATATTTCTTTTACGTTTTTTAACCCCTGCAAACTTTTTTTAAACTCAAGTAATGGTTTTATTACTTGTTCTTTACTATATAAAATTTGTTTTTGTTCTTCTTCTGTTTCCTCATAAAACTTCCATTCTTTTGCATACCATTTGCTACCTTTAATACCCCATTTTATACAATAGTTTTCAAGAAGTGCAATTTGCTGTTTATTTAACTTAATAAATTCCGTTTTTATATAGCCAAATACCGCTTCATAAGACCAATTTTTAGATAACACTTCCAACACTGATAATATAAGCTTAACTAATATATTACTGCTAAAATCTTTTTTCTCATCTATAAAAACTGGAATATTGTACTTTGAAAATATTACTTTGCATAGGCTCGAATATGTATCTATATTTTTAGTAATAACTGAAATATCTTCATATTTATAGCCATTTTTTACTAATTTGATTATTTCAGTTGCTATATTTTCTATTTCAGAATATGGATTACTTGCAAGGAAAACTGAAATGTTTTTTACTTCTTTATCATACACTTGGTAAAATGGTGTAGCCATACTATTAGCTAAATATTCTAATTCTTTAGATTTAAACCTTTTTATTTCATTTATGCAAATTGGCTTTTCTATAGTTACATTTTCTTCTTTTGCTATGTTCATAATTCTATTAGCTGTTTGTTTATTTTCATAAAATGTATCTACATCTGGATTTGTATTTTCTTTTAAATTGTCTGCACAAATAGTAATTGTTACCTTATTAGATATTTTCATTAACTTTCTTAATACTTCATATTCCTGAGTTGTAAAACCTACAAATTCATCAATATAAATATCACAATTTGCAAATTCCTTTGAGGCTTCTAACTTTTCTGCTAAAAGTGTTAAGCCATCATTTTCATCTATATACTTATTTTCAATAGTTTTTGTATATGCATCATATAAGGTTTTTATATCATTAAGTTTAATTTGTAAATATTTATTTTCTGTATTGTTTATAGCTTCTTCTAAAGTTTCTACTCCTACTTTATGTTTTTTTAGTTCCGTAATTTGCCTAGTTATTAATTCTACATTTTCTTCAGAATTTCCTAAAAATGAAAAATCGCTTTTTTGAGTTAATAAAATATGGTTAACAAGCATTGCTCTGCCTGCGCCAGATAATCTTAACTTTGTTGCTCCTCCAACTTCATTTAAAATTCTATATGCCATACGTGCAAAGGTAATAACTTCTGCTTTTAACATACTTTTTGAAGGAGATGTTTCTAGAAGTTGTTTTTCTGCAGTAAATGAAAATTGTTCTGGAGTTATTATTTTAATAGAATATTTAGAATTTTGCTTTATTTTTTCTTGTACTTCTTTGAATATATAATTAGTTTTTCCTGTTCCGGCTACTCCGTATATAATTTGTAAACTCAAATTTTTCCTCCTTTTTGTCGCGTTAGGGACGTTTCTTAATGCGACATTTTGTCGCTTCAGGGACACATGTGTTAAGCTTCCCTCTTCCAATAAAATAAGTATTGCTGTGCTAGACCTGCTAAGTTGCCATATTTTTCTTTTGCTAAAGCTTCTATTTGCTCTCTTTTTAATTTTTTCTCTTCTGGTAATTTAAAGTATAACTCATTCATAACCCTTCTTACCCATACATCAACAGGAAATACATCTAAGCATTTTAATGTTGAAAATAGCATTATACAATCTGCTACTTTTGGGCCAACTCCTGGAAGAGTTAATAAGGTTTCTCTTATTTCCTTACTATTTTTATTTTTCACCTCTTCTAAATTTACTTGTTTTGTACGAATAAGCTTTGTGGTTTCATATACTCTTTGGTCTCTAAAACCTAATCCTAGTTTTCTTAAATCTTCTACTGTTGCTTTTGATAATTCTTCTATTGTTGGGAATGCATAATAAATTTTTTCCTTCCATATAATTGGTTTTCCATATTGTTTTGATAATCTTTCTATAATTCCTTTTATTCTTGGTATGTTGTTATTTGCAGATATAATAAATGAAATTATGGTTTCCCACAAGTCTTGATTTAAAAGTCTAATTCCACTTCCATATTTTATGCTAGTTTTTAATGGCTCATCTATTTTGCTTAATTCACTTTTTATTTTTTCATAATCTCTTTTTAAGTCAAAATATTCTTCTACAGTTTCTTTAATATTGTTTTCACAAATTCCTTCAAAAATAATTTGATTGTTTTCTATTTTTACATTTAACACATTGTTTTTAAAAACTCCTATGTAGCTCTCGTTTTGCTCTTTATTCC
The DNA here is from genome assembly GCA_947631145.1 of uncultured Clostridia bacterium. Taxonomy (GTDB): domain Bacteria; phylum Bacillota; class Clostridia; order TANB77; family CAG-508; genus CAG-273. The sequence goes on from CANRKF010000030.1 coordinate 9,187, forward strand.
ATCTAAAGCATTGCCCACATTCAAATATGTGCTCTAAGTTAAAGGCTGAAATTAAATCGATTTTATATATTTGTTCTTCCATTTACAAGCTATTCCCTTCTTATCACTTTATTTATAAATTTAATTTTCTACTTAAATAAATTCATTCTATAAACTCATTACTTTTTTACTTAAATAAGTTCATTTTATAAATTATAAGTTACTTTTATTTTTTTAATATTTTTTCGATTTCTTTAAAAATCTATTTTTATTATACATTAAAAAACAGTATTTTTAAATACTGTTTTTATCTTTTTATTAAAAATATTGCTTATTAAAATTATTACCTTTATTTTTTGTGCATTTTATTATTTATTAAACATTCAATTATGTGTTAAATCAAATTTTCTTTTTATTATTTATTAAACATTTTATTTTTTGTTAAATCAAATTTTCTTTTATTATTTATTAAACATTTTATTTTTTGTTAAATCAAATTTATTTTTAAGTTTTCTTTACTTTTTACTGCTCACTACTTTTTTTAAATCCTTTACCCCAAGTTTCTCTTGCATTTGCTATTACAATAAATGCTTTTGGATCTATTTTTACTGCAATTTCCTTTATTCTTGCAGTTTCATTTCTTGATCCTACACAAAAAAGTATCATCCTTTTTTCTTTTGTGTACATTCCCTTTGCATAAATTGCTGTACTTCCTCTTTGAAGTTTTTCTCCTATTTCAGTAGATATTTCCTTATATTTGTTTGAAATAATAAGCATCATTTTTGTAAAGTTAACACCTTCGAATATTATATCTATCATTTTTCCTACTATATATATTGCTATTGCAGAATAAAGTCCAATTTCAACTTCTTTAAAAAATATTACATTTAAACTAATAATTATTATATCTAGTATAACAATTATATTGCTAGTTCTTATATGTGGTCTATACGCTCTTACTATATACGAAATTAAATCTGTTCCACCTGTTGAAGCTGAAGCTTTTAAAACAAGTGCCATTCCAATTCCAATACAAATTCCTCCGTAAATACAAGCTAAAAATCTATCTTCTGTTAATTTTGGTATTTTTTCAAATAAATCAATAAAAACTGCAAGTAATACTGTTCCTGCTACTGATTTTATTACAATTTCTTTTCCTAGTTTAAATAATGCCCAAAGTAAAAATGGAATATTTAACACTAATATTGTAGTTCCTAATGGAAAATGTAAAAAATAATAAATAATAGTTGCTATACCTGAAAAGCCTCCAGAAGATAGCTGATTTGGAAGCAAGAAAAGTGCTGTTCCTATTGCCATAATAATACACCCAATTATAATATATACACTATCTATTAAATATTTTCTTAATATAAGTATCCTTTTTGTTTTTATGTAGTCCATAAAAACCTCCATTTCACAATAAAAAATCACCCGTCATTAGTAATTATTTACAATAATAGGTGATTTTATTCGAAATTATTATTCTTCTTTATTACTTTAAAGTTATAGAATTTTAACAATTTAATAGGTTAAAAATGCAAACTTTTAAAGCATATTAATCTTATTTAATTTTTTCAAAACTTACTCATTTTATATTTAATTTTTTTCTTTCTTCTTCTAAAATATCTTCATAAGTTTTTTCAATTTCTATTTCAAACTTTCCTTTCTTAATAGCTTCACTTGGTGTAACATTTACATCTACATCATATATTTCTTTTAATTTTAGTATATTTTCTTTTTTATGACCTATAATAGAATTAATATTTTCAGGATTTGCTGTTATTTTCACTTGCATTACTTTTACATTGATTTTTTTAATTCTAGCTACAATTTCGTCATACCACATACTATCTTCTACAAGTTGCCTAAAGGCTGGGTGGTATGGACCTGCTACAACGGTACTTTTGCTTTCCTTTGGATCTGTTATTTCTTCTGTATTTTGAAGTCCTAACCTAATTACTTCTATATTTGCTTTATTAAATAACCTCATAATTTCTTTTGAACGTTCTACCGCTTGTTCTACCGTTAATGGCTGATATTCTCCGCTTTGGTATTCTTTTTCTAGCATAGTACCTTTTATTACAAGAACTGGATAAATTCTAACAATTTTAGGTTTTAGTTTTATTAATTGCTTAGCTGTATTAATTTCATCTAATTTTGTGCTTTCTGGAAGCCCTACCATCATTTGATGTCCTAATATAAATCCATTCCATCTAATAAGCCTAGATGCTTTTTTTACGTCTTCAAAAGTATGCCCTCTTTGACATTTTGCTAAAATATAATCATTTGTAGATTGCACACCTAATTCTATAGTTTTTACATGATATTTTTTTAGTCTTTTCAAAATATTTTTATCTATATAGTCCGGTCTTGTTGAAATTCTTATGCTATTAACTTTTCCGCTTTTTATATAAGTGTTTGCCGCTTCTAATAATTCATTTTGAATTTTTTCATCTATTCCTGTAAAGCTTCCTCCAAAAAAAGCAACTTCTACATATTTAGAATCATCTTTAAAATTTTTTAAATAATAATCTATTGTATTTGTTACATCTTTTGCAGTTATTTGCTTTGTTTGCCCTGTAATTTTCTGTTGATCACAAAAGGTACATTTATGAGGGCAGCCTAAATGAGGTACGAAAATTGGTATAATATATTCTTTTTTCATTTTTATATGATCCCTTCTATTTATTAAGTTCATTACTTTCTTTTCGTTTTTAGCTATTTTAATTGCTCTTTATTTATAATGTTTTCTAGATATTTTTATTATATCTTTTTTAATTAGCTATTTTCGTTCATGCTTTCTAAGGCTTTTTCAGCTGCTTGCATTTCTGCATGTTTTTTTGTTTTTCCCTTTCCCGTTGCTAGATATTTTCCATTGCAAGATACTTGTACTATAAAGGTTTTATCATGATCTGGTCCAATAGTTCTAACTACTTCATATTCAATATTTACATTGCCATTTTCCTGAAGTTTTTCTTGTAATACCGTTTTATGATCCTTCATTCCAACATTCTTGCTAGATTTTTCAATTGCATCTTTTAAATTCTCTATAATAAATTTTTCTGCTTCTTCTAAATTACTATCAAAATACATAGCAGCAATTAAAGCTTCAACACTATCTGCCAAAATAGCAGGCTTTGTTTTTCCTCCACTTAAGGCTTCACTTTTTCCTAAATATAAGAAATCACTAAAATGATGTTTTTGTGCTACTAAGAATAAACTATCTTCACAAACAACTTCTGCCCTCACTTTAGTCATTTCTCCTTCTTTAAGATTAGGATAATTAGCATATATGTATTTACTTGAAATAAATTCTAAAATACTATCTCCTAAAAATTCTAGCTTTTCATTACTTTCTATATGATTATCATACGCATAAGATGTATGTGTTAATGCTTTTTTTAAGAGTTCTTTATTTTTAAAAGTATGACCTATACTTTGCTCTAAGTTTGTAAAATCCATAATTTATTTATGTTAGTTTTATTTTCTAACATTTTCTCCTTTCTTTTTTCTACCACGTTGATTACTTTGTTGGATGCCTTACTAATATTTTTACATGATAGTTTACTTTTTTGCAATTATATTATATATTAGTTAGCCTAAAAAAGCAAGTAAATGAGGCATTAAAAAAGAAAGGACTATTTGCCCCTTCATTTTTTTCTTAAGCAACGTGCTCCTTTATATATTCTACAACATCGCTTACTGTTACTACCTTTTCTGCATCAGCGTCTGGAATTTCAATATCAAATTCTTCTTCTAATGCCATAATTAATTCAACGATGTCTAAAGAATCTGCACCTAAATCATCTATAAAAGATGCTTCCATTGTAACTGCAGTATCTGCAACACCAAGTTGTTCTATAATAATACTTTTTACTTTTTCAAAAACTTCTTCTGAACCCATTGTTGTAATTTCACCTCCTTTAAATTATTCTTATATTGTTTATCTAAAGATAATACATGTGGGTTTAATTGTCAAGTTTTTTTTGAAATATTTTTATCTTTTTTATAAAATATATTTTTTATTTAAACGGTGTTTTATTCAATATTTATTTTTATGTCTATGATATCGATTCATCAGTTTATTGTGCATTTATGATATTGTTTCATCAGGTTGCTCTGCATTTTCGGATACTTTTTGTTTTTCAAATTCTTCTATTAGCTTATTAACAGCTTTATTTTTCACAAATTGTTCTGCTTGTTTTATTGTAAATTCAAATAGTTTTTCATCACTACTTCCATGAGCCTTTACTACTGGTTTTTTTACTCCTAAAAATAAAGCTCCACCATATTCTTTATAGTCAACTGTTTTAGCGAATCTATTTATTGCTGGAAGACTTGGTATAGCTGCTATTTTAGAAATTAAATTTCTTTTTAAACTTTCTGTTAAAGTTCTTTTTACAAATTTTCCTAAGCCTTCTATTGATTTTAAAAATATATTTCCTGTAAATCCATCTGTTACTACAATATCTACATTTCCTGAAAAAGCATCTCTTCCTTCTACATTGCCAATAAAATTAATATTACAATCTTTAGCACTTTCTTTTAATAAATGATATGCTTCTTTAGTTAAATCATTTCCCTTTGTTTCCTCTGTTCCTATATTTAATAAGCCCACTCTTGGCTCTTTTACTCCTAAAGTTGTATTTAAATAGATACTAGCCATTTGTGCAAATTGAAGTAAATTTATAGGCTTACAGTTAGTATTTGCTCCACAGTCCATTAATACTAATCTACTTTTATATGCTGGTAAAATTCCTGCTAGGGCTGGTCTATCTACACCTTTTATTCTTCCTACTAATAAGGTGGCTCCTGTAAGTAAAGCTCCTGAATTTCCGGCAGAAATAAATACATCGCCTTCTCCATCTTTTAACATATTAAAGCCGACTACCATTGAAGAATCTTTTTTATGCTTAATTGCCTGTGTTGGAATATCTTCCATTTCTATTGTTTCTGTTGTGTTTTTTATTTTTAATCTTGTAGATATTTGTGAAATATCTTTTCCATAAAATTCTTTTATTTTGCTTTTTATAATATTTTCATTTCCTATTAAAATAACTTCTGCTTCGATGCTATTTATTGCCTGCACTGCTCCTTTAATATTTGCGTCTGGAGCTTTATCTCCTCCCATGGCATCTAGTAATATTTTCATTTATTTTCTCCTATTCTCTGTTTGTAAAACTTTAAATTTCATATATTTAATTTTAATATATGATTTCTTTCTTATTTTATAACTTAAATATAATAAAGTCAACGTATATTAAAAAAATCGTTTGCTTTGCAAACGATTTTTTATTATTTTTGAAAAAAGTTTCTTCTAATTAACTAAAAAACTATTTTATTGTAATTCTACTGTTGCACCTGCTTCTTCAAATTTAGCTTTTAGTTCTTCAGCTTCTTCTTTCTTAACATTTTCTTTTACTGTTTTTGGAGCTCCATCAACTAAGTCTTTAGCTTCTTTTAATCCTAAACCTGTAGCATCTCTAACTACTTTTATTACTTGGATTTTATTTGCTCCTGCTTCTTTTAATACTACATTAAATTCTTTTTTTTCTTCAGCTGCTCCTGCTGCTGCGCCACCTGCTGCTGGTGCTGCAACTGCTGCTGCAGATACTCCATATTTTTCTTCAATATTTTTTACTAATTCAGCTAATTCAACAACTGTTAAGCTGTCTATAGTTTCTAATAATTCATCAATTTTTGCCATTTTAAAATGACCTCCTTCTAAATTTTATTTTTTTAATTTTACTTTTTAAATTTTATTTTTTAAGTTTTAATTTTATTTTTTTATTTAGCTCTTAATTTTAGGTTCAAATTCTAATCAAAAACATGTATTTCTTTGAAAACTAGCTAAAAATTTTAAGTTTATACTAATTGTATATTGAAAAATTTGTAAGCGCTGTTTGACAATTCAATATTTTTTTCATTAAAATTCTTAAGCATTTTCTTTTTGAGCCTTAACTTGATCAAGCGCAATTGCCAACTTGGTAATATTGCCAAGTAAACTTCCTGCCAATTTTGCAAGTAATTCTTGTCTTGATGGTAATTTTGCTAAAGTAATTATTTCTTCAGCTGTCATTACTTTTCCATCTATAATTCCACCTTTAATTTTGTAGAATTCATTATTTTTAGAATAGTTATAAATTACTTTAGATGGTTCTAAATAATCTTCTGTTCCTATAATAACTGCTGTTGGACCTTCTAATAAGCTATCTAAACCATTTTCTCCATTTTCATTTAATGCTCTTTTTACAATGTTATTTTTAATAACTTTATATTCACCTTTTACATTTCTTAAATCACTTCTTAGTTTTGTTACGTCAGAAACACTGATTCCTCTGTAATCTGCTAAAAGTATAAGTTTTGCTTCTTTTAGTTTTTCTGCTAGTTCTTTAACTTCTTTTTCTTTTTGTTGTATAATTGCATCGCTTGCCATTTTTTCACCTCCCCACATAATATGTTTATAAGGTTTATTTTTTATAAATTTATAAGCATATTACTTTTGTAAATAAAAACTTCCAATCAATATTGCCTTTTCATTTCGAGTACAAAAATTGATTGGAAGTTTTAATTTCCGTTCATTTTTTGCCTCGGTAAGACTTACATTTGCTTACTTTCTTAGGCAATATTAAATTTTCTATTTTTGATCAATATACATACTTGGTCCCATTGTAGTAGATAGTGCTACACTTTTAATATATTGTCCTTTTGCTGCTGCTGGTTTTGCTTTAATAATAGCATTCATAATTGTTTCATAGTTTTCAAATAGCTTATCTGCTCCAAATGATACTTTACCAAAACCAAGATGAACAATGTTATTTTTGTCAAGTCTGTATTCAACTTTACCTGATTTAATTTCTTGGATTGCTTTTGTAACATCCATTGTTACTGTACCAGACTTAGGGTTTGGCATTAAGCCTTTTGGTCCTAATACTTTACCAAGTCTTCCTACAACTCCCATCATATCTGGTGTTGCTACGATAACATCATAATCAAACCAATTCTCTTTTTCAATTTTTGGAATTAATTCTTCTGCTCCAACAAAATCAGCTCCAGCTTTTGTAGCTTCTTCTGCTTTTGGTCCTTTTGCAAACACTAATACTTTTTGTGTTTTACCAGTACCATTTGGAAGTACTGTTGTACCTCTTACTTGTTGGTCTGCTTGTTTTGAATCAACACCTAACTTAACATGTAATTCTACTGTTTCATCAAATTTTGTTTTTGGCATTTTTTCGATTATATTTAATGCTTCTTTAGCATCATATAATTTTTTTCTATCAATTAGCTTTTCAGCTTCTTGATATCTCTTTCCTCTTTTCATTTTTTACCTCCTTTGGTTCAAGCGAAGATATAATCTTTTTATTAAATTTATTATAAATGATATATTTAAATTGATTCATTTAAATAAAATTTTAAGTTTTTCTTCTCCCAACATTTTTAATTTTTTACTATAATAACTATATATTTAGTTATACTTTTATTCTTCTACTGTAATACCCATAGATCTTGCAGTTCCTGCTACCATACTCATTGCTGCTTCAATAGATGCTGCATTTAAGTCTGGCATTTTCTTTTTAGCAATTTCTTCAACCTGCGCTTTTGTTAATTTTGCTACTTTTTCTTTATTAGGTTTTCCAGAGGCCTTTTCTATTTTTGCAGCTTGTTTAATTAAAACTGCCATAGGTGGTTCTTTGGTAATAAATTCAAATGATTTATCCTTATAAACTGTAATAACAACTGGAATAACTGTATTTCCCATTTGGGCTGTTTTATCATTAAATTGCTTTACAAAGTCCATAATATTTACACCACTTGCACCTAATGCTGGTCCAACTGGTGGAGCTGGTGTAGCTTTTCCTGCTGGAATTTGTAATTTAATTATATTTGAAATTTCTTTTTCTGCCATTATTTAGCACCTCCTTTTTTGTATTTGAAATATGTATATTAATCTAAAAATTAGATTATTAACTAGTAATTTATTATTAATTTGTTTTTATAATTTTAATTTAGAACGAGTAGTACGAGGCAACCGAGCTAAAATTTTTGAGATTGTACTTTTGGTACATCGAAAAAATTTTATGTGAAGGTTAACAAAGTAATACGAAGTTATAAATTAAAATTTAAATTTTTTGAACTTGAGAAAACTCCAATTCTACAGGTGTTTCTCTACCAAACATGGAAACTAATACTTTTACTTTATGTTTCTCTTTGCTTAGTTCTGTAACAATTCCTGTAAAATCTGTTAATGGTCCATCAACAATTCTAACTGAATCATTAATGTCATAATCTACATTTACTTCTACTTGCTCAAATCCCATTTTTTTAATTTCCTCATCTGTAAGAGGAATAGGATCTGTTCCTGATCCAACAAAGCCTGTAACACCTCTAGTATTTCTTACAATATACCAAGTTTTTTCTGTTACAATCATTTTTATTAAAACATAACCGGGAAATACTTTTTTTAAGTTTGTTTTTCTTTGACCATCTTTAATTTCAATTTGCTCTTCCATTGGAACAATAATTTCAAAGAAATAATCTTCTAGTTCTCGATTTTTAATAGTTTTTTCTAAGTCTGTTTTTACTTTGTTTTCATATCCAGAATAAGTATGTACCACATACCATCTTGGTACTAAATCTTCGTTTTCTTGAGACATTATTATAAAGCCTCCTTACTTCTATTCATTTACTGTATTGTTTTCAGCTTCGTTATTTTCAGTGCTATTTGTTTCCTCAGTATTGTTTTCTGAAGTTTCATTTGCTGTTACATTATCTGTATTTTCACTTTCTTGATTTGTTTCTGTTACTTGTGTATTTTGAGTTCCTATAGCGTCTCTTAATTTGTCAATTCCATAATCATTCATTACTTCAAAAACCAAGTCTAAGGCAAATACAATAACAGCTGTAATTATTACAATAGTAATAACTGCAATAGTATTATTAACAAGTTGCTTTGGTGTTGGCCAAATTACTTTTTTTAACTCTGCCTTAAAATCTTTAAAAAAATGTTTTTTGTTATTTTCTTTATTTTCTTTTTTAGTTACATCCTTAGGCATTTATTTTTCCCCCTTAAAAGGTCTATTTTGTTTCTTTGTGTGTTGTACGTTTTTTGCAAAATTTACAATACTTAACAATTTCTAATCTGTCTGTATTGTTTTTCTTATTTTTTTCTGTTAAATAATTTCTTCTTTTGCATTCTGTACATTCTAATGTTATTGGTTCTCTTGCTCCTTTTGTAGCCATTTAACACACCTCTGCTTTCTAACACTTTTCATTCATTTTTTTAAGCGTATGCTTTCCACATACGCTTAATTATTTTATCACTTTTTTATTAATATGTCAACTGTTTTAATTACTTTTTTATGAATTGCAAGCAGCGTTTAATTTTTCACTCAACGAAATTACAATTAGTTTTTAGAAATTTTTCCTTATTATAACTATTATATAGTAACTAAAATATATTTGCCGTAACTTGCATTCACTTTTTCAAGTGTTCATCTACATTTCACTCATAAATCAATTTTACATTAATTTTTAATTGATAAATTATTAAATTTACTATAAAATATACTTAATAATTTGATAGGAGATTTTATAGTTTGAAAGAAATTAATCTTTCATTTCTATGTGTTCGAGTAAATCAGGAAAGGGACGGAATTTTTATGGAAAATAATAAGGATTGGAAAGAATTAGAAGAATGGAACGCAAAAAATGAAGCAAAAAACAAATTTTATGAAAATTCAGAATTAAAGAAAACAAGAGATATAAATGCAAAAAAATTTTCTAAAATGGCTAATATTTTTAGCTTTACAGTAATAACACCCATTATGATTATAACACTTGTATTAACTATAATTATTTTATTATTTCTAGTAGTATTTTTTCATCATTTGAAAGTAGATACTGAAACTGAAATATTACAACAATTAAAAAATGAATATTCACGAGATTTTGTAATTGTTGAAGAAAATATTATTTCAGATAAGTTAAAAATATACAAAATATCACCAAAAAATAATAAAAATATTGTTTTTAAAGCTGTTCAAAGTAACTTTAAACAGCACAATGATTATAAAGAATATTTAATAAAAGATGCTATACAGGCTTATTTGAATACCTTAAATGGTACAAATATTAAAGTGGCAGATTCTACAACTTTATCTAATAATCAACAATATTATAAACTTAAATATGGAATAAATATATCTACTTATTCTGAACTTCCTGATGCAGTGAAAGAAATTTATAATTGTAATGATTATATATCTAAAAAATTAAAAAAGGAATTTAAAAATATAAATTTCTATTTTAATGGTTACTTAAGTTTAAATAACTGGACCACAGAAATTTCAAATAACATATATAATAAAAGTTTAGATACATATATATATGAAGCTCAACATTCTTATATTGAATATTTAAAAAGTAATAATTTGACTTATTCTGATATTTCAGATTTATAACTTAATAGTTTTGACTACTTGCTTACTTTTTTGCGTTTTTTTTGAACAGAATAACCAAATTTGCCTAACTGCTTTCCTAATGCAAAATACTTTCCATTTGCATAAGTAATTAAATTACATTTTGTTATATCAAATGCTCCTTTTTCATTTATGTATTTTTCGTCAGCATCTATTGAAAGAATTTCTGCTATAAACATATCATGACTACCCAAGTTTTTTATTTCTTTTACCTTACATTCAATAGAAACTGGGCTTTGCTTTATAGCTGGACATTTTACAAATTTAGCTTTTTCTTTTTCTAATTTCATTTCTTTAAATTTATCTACTTTAGCACCTGTTTTTACGCCACACCAATCTGTTGCATATACTAAGTCTTTATTAGTTAAATTTATTACAAACTCTTTAGTTTTTTCTATAATGTCATGTGAGTATCTTTCTTTACGTACTGAAATATAACACATTGGCTTTTCTGAATTTATTATTCCTGTCCATGCAACCGTAATAATATTACTTTTTTCCATAGTTCCGCATGATACCATTACTACTGGTAATGGATAAATAAAAGTTCCTGGTTTCCAAATTACTTTACTCATAGTACATTCCCTTCTTTATTAAATTTATTTTATTATTTATTATTTTTATATCTTTTATATTTTTTATAATCAAGTCCAAGTATGATCAAGTTAAAGTTATTTATTGCTTTTTATTATATTATAAAATATAAAAAAAAGAAACCACAAATAAAAAAAATTTAATTTCTAGTTTCTAGCTTCTTTTCTTTAAAATAAAAAAAAACTGGCGACAACCTATTTTCTCAGCAGGGTAACCTACAAATATCTTCGGCACATTGGAGCTTGACTTCTGTGTTCGGTATGGGTACAGGTATTTCCTCCATGTTATCATCACCAGAAATGTTTTGTGTATTTTCATATATCCTTTTATACATATGTCCATATACATATAATATACTATATACACTCAAAAATATATAGAGAAAGTCGTAAACTATTTCCACCTTTTTTCTTTCTTCTTTTCCTATTTTCATATTTTCATATATATTAGTGGTTAAGCCCTCGATTTATTAGTATTGGTCAGCTCAATATATTACTATACTTACACCCCCAACCTATCTACCACATAGTCTTTATGGAATCTTACTACCTTTCGGTATGAGATATCTTATCTTGAGGTGGGCTTCACACTTAGATGCTTTCAGCGTTTATCCCTTCCATACTTAGCTACTCAGCTATGCCACTGGTGTGACAACTGATTCACCATCGGTATGTCCATCCTGGTCCTCTCGTACTAAGGACAGCTCCTCTCAAATATCTTCCGCCTGCGACAGATAAGGACCGA
>CANRKF010000031.1 GCA_947631145.1 uncultured Clostridia bacterium
AATTATCAGTAGGAGAACGATTTGACCAATGGAATAAAATAAAAAATGGAACAGCAAAAATAATAATAGGTGCACGTTCAGCCATTTTCGCACCTGCAAGTGATTTAGGGTTAATTATTATAGACGAAGAACATGATCAATCCTATAAATCAGAAATGGCACCAAGATATCATACAAAAGAAATAGCAACATATTTAGCAAAAGAAAAAAACATTCCTATTGTTTTAGGAAGTGCAACACCAGATTTAGATACTTTTTATAAAGCAAAAACAGGAAAAATTACACTATTAGAACTAACAAAAAGAGCCAACAATGGAAATTTGCCAGAAGTTCAAATAGTAGATTTAAGACTTGAATTAGAAAATGGAAATAAATCTATGATTAGTGGGCAGTTATATAAAGCAATAAAAGAAAATTTAGAAGCTAAAAAACAAACAATACTATTTTTAAATCATAGAGGCTTTTCTACTTTTTTAATGTGTAGAGATTGTGGAAATACTATAAAATGCAAAAATTGCAATATTACTCTAACTTATCACGCAAAAGAACAAAAACTAAAATGTCATTATTGTGGATATGAAATACCACTTTTAAAAGAATGTCCAGAATGTCATAGTAAAAATATAAAGCACTTTGGAGCAGGAACGCAGAAATTAGAAGAGCAAATTCATATGCTTTTCCCGGAAGCAACTACAATTAGAATGGACGTAGATACAGTAACCAAAAAGAATTCACACGAAGAAATTTTAAATAAATTTAAAAATACACCAATAGATATTCTAATAGGAACACAAATGGTAGTAAAAGGGCATCACTTTCCCAAAGTTACCTTAGTAGGTGTAATAGCGGCAGATACCAGCCTAAATATTGAAGATTTCAAAGCAAACGAAAGAACTTTTCAGCTTTTAACACAAGTAGCTGGAAGAGCAGGAAGAGAAAAAGATCAAGGCAAAGTTATAATACAAACATATAATCCAGATAACTTTAGTATAGAATGTTCAAAAAAGCAAGATTACAATTTATTTTATAATACAGAAATTATGATAAGAAAAAAATTGAAATATCCGCCATTTTGCGATATAATAGTAATTGGAGTTACTTCTAAGAGTAACATAGAAGGAGCACAAACCATAAAAAAATTACATAATTATTTAAAAAATAGAGTATTAACAGAAAATTTGGGAATTATACTATATCAAGGAATGCCAGCACCTGTTGATAAAATAAAAAACAGATATAGATATCGTATAATTATTAAATGCAAATATGGTGAAGAAATAATACAGCTAATGAAGGATATGCTTAATAACTATAGCTTAGAAAAAGAAAGCAGAACAGGGAATACAAGAGTAATAATAGACTTAAATCCAAATAATTTGTCGCTTTAGGAAATGTCGCATCGGGGACGTTTCTTCACGCGACAAAATGTCGCATTGGGGACGTTTCTTTACGCGACATTTTGTCGCTTCTGGGACACATGTTTTAAGGATAAATGTTGTAAAAGCAAGCGTGTAAACGAACAATTCAAAAATAGACATGTGAAAACAACAATGATAAAGTAAACATGTGAAATCAAATGTCAGAATAAACATATAAAAAATAGAGGCGAAGCAACTTGTGCAAAAAAACGACAAATGTCGTTTTAGGGATAAAAAGGGGGACTAAAAAATGGCAATTAGAATTGTAAGAGAAGACGGAGATGAAACCTTAAGAAAAAAATCAAGAGAAGTAGAAATAGTAGATGATAGAATTAGGGAAATTTTAAATGACATGGTAGAAACTTTGCATAATTATAATGGAGTGGGGTTAGCAGGACCTCAAATAGGGCTTTTAAAAAGATTAGTAGTCATAGATTTATATGATAACAAAGGACCTATAAAATTGGTAAACCCTAAAATAATTAAGCAAAAAGGTGAACAAGAAGTTGAAGAAGGATGTTTAAGTTTTCCTAATCAATTTGCTAAAATAATAAGACCTGCAGAAGTAGTTGTAGAAGCCTTAAATGAAAATGGCAAAAAAGTAAAAATAAAGGGAGAAGGCTTACTAGCACAAGCAATTTCTCATGAACTTGATCATTTAGATGGAATTTTATTTGTAGATAAAATAATTCCGGGAACTTTAAAATATGTAACTCCAGAAGAACAGGAAGAAAATAAATAAGGAAGGAGAATGATATATACACATATATCATGATTAAAAATATTATGCTTAATATTGTATTTATGGGAACACCAGATTTTGCAAAAGAATCCTTACAAAGTATTACAGAAGCTGGACATAATATTTTAGCTGTTGTAACAAATCCAGATAAGCCAAAGGGTAGAGGTATGAAAATGATAGCATCTCCTGTAAAAGAATATGCTATTCAAAAGGGATTTACTATATATCAGCCAGAAAAAATCAAAAAAAATGAAGAGTTTTTAGAACAAATAAAAAGCTTAAAACCAGATGTAATTTGTGTAGTGGCTTATGGAAAAATTCTACCACAAGAATTATTAAATATACCAAAACTAGGATGCATTAATGTACACGGTTCACTTTTGCCTAAATATAGAGGCTCTGCGCCAATTCAGTGGGCAGTTTTAAATGGAGATAAAACAACAGGAATTACCACAATGTATATGGATGCAGGAATGGATACAGGAGACATTATACTAAAAAAAGAAGTAGAAATTGGAGAAAACGAAACTACAGGTGAACTTTGGAATACTTTAAGTAAAATAGGCGGAAAATTATTAGTAGAAACTTTAGAATTAATAGAGCAAGGAAAAGCACCTAGAGAAAAGCAAGGTGAAAACTTTACAATGGCACCAATGCTTGAAAAAGAAATGGCAAAAATAAATTGGGAAGAAAATACTGCAAAGCAAATAAAAAATTTAGTAAGAGGTTTAGATCCAATTATGGGAGCCTATGCTTTTTTAAACAATAAAAAAATTAAAATTTGGAAAGTGCAAAGCTTAGAAAACCAAGAATTTTTATCAATAATAGAAGAAATGCGAGAATATGATTATAAGTTACCAATAATAGTACCTGGTACAATTTTATTAGCAGACGAAAAGAAAGGGTTATTTGTTAAAACCAAAGATGGCATTATTGAAATTTTAGAACTTCAAGCCGAAAATGCTAAAAGAATGAAAGTAAGTGATTTTTTAAGAGGAAATAGATTACAAGCAGGTACTATACTAGAATAAAAAAGTTACTTAAAAAATAATTAAAGAGTAAAAAAATAAAAAACAATTAACATAAAAATAAAGTACTTGACTTTTAATTTAGGTAAACTTAACTTAAGTACAAAAAATTAAAATACAGGTTTACAATATTATATTAAGTATGCTATAATAAAATTTATGCGAGGCAAGGCCCTTGCAAAAAAAGTTAGAAAGAGTGTGCAACATCATGGAAAACGCAAAAGGCAAAATGGGAATTCTAGAATGGATGTTAGAGGAGGCAAAAAGGCAGAAAATCAGTATTCGTCTCTACCTGCGCAATGGCTATCAAATGGTTGGCATAATTGAAGACTACGATGAACAGTGCGTTGTTCTTGGAAACTGCAGTGGTCTTAAGTATGTCTTGATTGATGCAATTTCCACAGTGGAGCGAGCAGGCTAAACCACACTCATAAGAGTTTTTTAACTCTAAGGCAAAACTCTTTAAGCTGAAGAATTACAGTTTAAAGAGTTTTTGCTTTATAAAAAAATCCATGAGAAATTTCAAAAAAATAGTTGTAAATTTTTAATAGAATTGATATACTAATATTATCATAAAAAAAGGAGGAATTTATTATGGAAGAAAATAAAGAAGAAAATGTAATAGAAGAGGTACAAGGAGAAGTTGCGTTAGAAAGCAATACTAATATAAAAATAGCTGATGATGTAATTGCTGTTATAGCAGGAGTTGCAGTAGCTGAAGTTCCGGGAGTAGCAGAAATGTCTGGTGGATTTGCCGGAGGAATTTCTGAAGTACTTAGTGGAAAGAAAAATTTATCAAAAGGAATTAAAGTAGAATCAGGAGAAAAAGAAACAAAAATAGATGTAAACATTATAGTTGAATATGGAACTAGAATTCCTGATGTAGCTTTTGAAATTCAAAATAGAGTAAAAAAAGCTGTTGAAAACATGACAGGTTTAAAAGTAGTAGAAGTTAATGTTCATATCCAAGGAGTTAGTACAGAAAATATGCAAACTACTCAAACACAAGACAATAACTAATTTTAAAATATAGGCACGGATACCTAAACATGCCGTGCCTATATTAATAATTGGAGGAATTTAGTAATGAAATTTTTAGATAGAATTGGATTAGCCTTATTTTCAACCATAGTTTTACTTTTATCAATTGTTTTGTGCCTTATGATTTTTGGCTGGGTAAATGTTGACTTTATTTATGAAATATTAAAACAAATAAGGTATAATGAAGTTATTTCTAATATAATGTTAGGAGTAAATGTTGTATTTATTTTATTAGCTATTAAGTGCATATTTTTTGAATCAAGTTCAAAACAAGACGTAGATTATAAAAATGGTATCTTATTGGAAAATTCCGATGGAAAATTACTTATTACAAAAGAAACATTAGAAAATTTAGTAAGTGGCGTAGTAAAAGGATTTGATAGTGCAGAAAATGTTACATCTAGAGTAGAATTAGATAAAGATAATAATGTAATAGTATATGTAAATTTAAATGTAAAAGAAAATGCTGTTATAAAAGAGCTATCAACTAATTTACAAACCAAAATTAAATCTACAATTAAAAAAGCTTCAGATTTAGAAGTAAAAGAGGTCAATATCAAGGTAAAGGATATTGAACCAAACAAAAACATAGTACAAGAGCAATAAAGAAAGGATTTGATAATAATGGATAATTTTAAAATATTTTGTGATAAATATGGAGGAGCTATTTTAGGCTTTATAGTAGGAATTGTTTTGGCAATTTTATTATTTTGCACAAATTTATATAAATTTATCATTGCCATTGCTTTAATTATTGCTTGTATTTATTTTGGAAATTATTTTCAAAAAAATAAAGAAAATGTAAAAGAAAAACTAAAAAATTTTATAGATAGATTATAAGAATATTAGTCAAGGAGAAAGTATCAATGACAAGAACTCAAACAAGGCAATTAGCATTTGAATTATTATATAGCTTAGAAATTCAAAAAAATTCTAAAGAAGAAGAGCAAGTTGCATTATTTTTGAAGGAACAAGAAATAAAGGAAGAACAAGCGAAAGAATATATATTGAATATAGTAAAAGGCATTGAAGAAAATAAAACAGAAATTTTAGATTATATATCTAAAAATTTAAAAGAACAATGGGACATTAGTAGAATTTCTAAAATAAATCTTACACTACTAAAATTAGCAATTTATGAAATTATTTATTCAAAAGTACCATATAAAGTAGTAGTAAATGAAGTAGTAGAACTTGCGAAAAAATATGGAGACGATAACTCTCCATCTTTTATTAATGGAATTTTAGCCAATATTATAAAACAATCGGGAGTTAAAGAAGATTAAACATATAACAAAAATTTTAAATCAAAAGAAGGCATAAAAATATAATGTCTTGCCTTTTAAATTAAATTTTTGTAAAGAATTAAGTCTTTTAACTTTGAAAGGATAACATAAATGATATATAATCCAATTAGTGTAAGTGAACTAAATAAATATATAAAATCAAAATTTGAAGAAGATGAATACTTTGATAATGTACTTGTAGAAGGAGAAATATCTAATTGTAAACATCATTATACAGGTCATATATACTTTACTTTAAAAGATGATAAAGCCTTAATAAAAAGCATAATGTTTAAAACCTACACCACACATTTAGATTTTGAACTTCAAGATGGAATGAAAGTAATAATATTAGGAAGTGTTTCTGTTTTTGAAAGAGATGGTACATACCAATTATATGCAAAAGCAGTAAAGCAACTTGGAAAAATGGGAGACTTAAGAGCAGCATTTGAGCAATTAAAAGAAAAACTAGAAAAAGAAGGTCTTTTTAATGCTGAGCATAAAAAGCCAATTCCAAAGTTTCCAAGAACAATAGGAGTATTAACATCAAATACAGGAAGTGTAATTAGAGATATTATAAATGTATCTACTAGAAGAAATCCAAATGTATATATAAAATTACTTCCTGTTCCTGTGCAAGGAGAAGGAGCAGCTGTAAAAATAGCAGAAGGCATAGATTTTATGAATAAAAAAAATTTGGCAGATGTTTTAATAATAGCAAGAGGAGGAGGTTCTTTAGAAGATTTATGGCCCTTTAACGAAGAAATAGTTGCAAGAGCAATTTATAATTCAGAAATACCAGTTATTTCTGCAGTAGGGCATGAAACAGACTTTACAATATCAGATTTTGTTGCAGATTTAAGAGCACCAACACCATCAGCAGCTGCTGAATTAGCAGTACCAGATATAGTACTAGTAGAAAATAACTTAAATAAATATCAAATTAGAAATAAACAAGCACTTATAAAAAAAATAAAGTTAATGAGATTGCAGTATGAAAAATGTATGGCAAGTAGGGCCTTTACAAATCCATTACAAAAAGTAAATGAAAGATATATGCAAATAGATTCTATTGTAAAGGAATTGAATTATAATATTGGGCAAAAAATGCAACAAGAAAAAGCTAAAGCACAAAGTATTATTTTAAAAATAGATGCTTTAAGCCCATTAAAAACGTTAACTAGAGGTTACAGCATTGCTTTAAAAGACGGAAAAATAGTAAAAAGTGTAAGCCAACTATATAAAGGTGATGAAATTCAAATTAGAATGCAAGATGGACAAACCAATGCAAAAATTATATAATTTAAAAATTATGCATTTTACATTCAAGAATAAATAAAAAAATTATGCAATTTACTTTCAGGAATAAAAATGAAAAATTATGCAATTTACTTTCAATAATAAAAACGAAAAAATTATGCAATTTATTTTCAAGAATAAATACAAAATTTTTATATAGAAAAGAGGAACTTTTATGAGTAAAGGTATAAGAAATACATTAATAATAATAGCAATTATTTTATTAATATTTGATATTGTATGTGCAATATATATGAACAATAAAACAGAACCAATGGATGCTAATGAAAGCAATAGCGAAAACATATTAACCAATCCAGATGAAGGTCTAGAAAATATGATTAATGATATTTTCGAAGAACCTAAGGAAGAAGAAAACAAAGTAGAAGAGCCTAAAGAAGAGCAAACTAGTAGTAGCAATAAAGATACTGAGGATGAACAAAGTGAAATTAATAATGATAATGTAATGACTCCAAAAGAAACAAAAGCAATAAATCTAGTTAAAGAAGAATGGAAAAAGAAATGGGGAAGCCTAGATGATGTATCATTTAATGTAAGCATTCAAAATGATGGAAAATATGGAGTAACAGTTTATGATATAACTACAACACAAACAATAAAATTTTATACTGTAGATGTAGATACTGGAATAGTAAAAGAAATGTAAATTTAAAAATATAACTATAAATTTAGTAAAAAATAATAAGAAATTTTCATTACTATATTATTCTTAATATGGTGAGAAAGGACTGTATTTCAAAATGGCAGAAAAAAAGGAAAAAAGCTTAAATAAAAATAACTTAAATGAAAACAACTTAAACTTTGAAGAAGCTATAGAAAAATTAGAAAAAATAGCAAGTGAATTAGAAGAAGGAGAATTAGACTTAGAAGCTTCAGTTAGTAAATTTGAAGAAGGAATGGAGCTTTCAAAGAAATGTAATGAACTTTTACAAAATGCGGAAAAAAGAATTAGCATTTTATTAAAAGATGGAGATAATATTAAAGAAGAAAATTTTATACAAAAAGATGAAGAGGAATAAATGATGATTAAGGGGATTATTACTTTTATACAACAGTACAAATATATAATTGTACCATTTTTAGTATGGTTTGCAATACAATTATTCAAATTTATATATGATTTAGTAACAACAAAAAAAATAAATTTTAAAAGAATTTTGCAAGCAGGAGGAATGCCAAGCTCACACTCAGCAGTTGTAGTAGCACTTACAACTATGGTAGCTAAAGATGTAGGCATACAATCTCCTGTATTTGGTGTATCACTAATTTTTTCTTTTGTTGTTATGTATGATGCTGCAGGAGTTAGAAGAGCTGCAGGAAAACAAGCTAAGCTTTTAAATAAAATAGTACAAACGCCGGGACTTAGTGGAGTAGAAGTTCAAGAAAAATTAGTAGAGGTTTTAGGTCATACGCCTATACAAGTTTTTATTGGCGCACTTATTGGTTTGATTGTAGGGCTTATCACTTAGGCCATTTTGGGCACTTTGTCGCTTCAGGGACGTTTCTAATTGCGACACTTTGTCGCTTTTGGGACACATGTTAATAATATGTTACTTACTTAAAATACATTTGTTAAATTGACTTATCACTTTTGTAATACATATGCTGTACACATATATTTTGCACACGGTATTTGAGGCACGTGCATTTGGAACATATTTATAATAAATTAGCATCATTAGATAAGCAGGAAAGCGTTTAAAGAGCAATTCACATAAAAGCTAATGCTAAAAAGTTAATAGGTAACTTTTAAAAACCTAAATATATTATATAAGGAAGCTAAAAAAATGGAAGACATAGAAATAGCAAGAAATACAAAATTAGAAAATATAACTAAAATAGCACAAAATATTGATATAAAGGAAGAAGAAATTGAACAATATGGCAAATATAAAGCAAAAATTTCTCCTAATGTATATGAAAGATTAAAAAATAAAAAAGATGGAAAATTAATATTAGTTACAGCAATTAATCCAACACCACTTGGAGAAGGAAAAACAACAATGGCAATAGGCTTAGCAGACGGATTAAGAAAAATAGGAAAAAAATCGGTACTTGCTTTAAGAGAACCATCTTTAGGTCCAGTTTTTGGAATAAAAGGTGGAGCAACAGGTGGCGGACATAGTCAAGTAGCCCCAATGGAAGATATAAATTTGCATTTTACAGGAGATATACACGCAATTACATCTGCAAATAATTTATTATCTAGCATGATAGATAACCACATATATTTTGGAAATGAACTAGGTTTTGATAGAGTTGTTTGGAAAAGATGTGTTGATTTAAATGATAGGCAATTAAGAGTAGTAAATACAGGGCTTTCAAAAGAAAAAAATGTTGTACCAAGAATGGATGGTTTTGATATATCTGTTGCATCTGAAATTATGGCGATTTTTTGCTTAGCTACAGACATAAAAGATTTAAAAAGAAGACTTGGAAACATTATAGTAGGCTACACAAAAGAAAACAAACCAATTACAGCAAGAGACTTAAAAGCAGATGGAGCAATGACAGTGCTTTTAAAAGATGCACTAAATCCAAATTTAGTACAAAGCTTAGAACATACACCAGCCTTAGTACATGGAGGACCATTTGCTAATATTGCACATGGATGTAATAGTGTAATTGCTACAAAACTTGCCTTAAAGTTAGGAGACTATGTTGTTACAGAAGCGGGATTTGGTGCAGATTTAGGAGCAGAGAAATTCTTAGACATAAAATGCAGAAAAGAAAATTTAAAACCAGATGCAGTTGTATGTGTAGCAACAATTAAAGCTTTAAAATATCATGGTGGAATGCCAAAAGAAAACATAAAAGAAGAAAGTTTGGAATACCTAGAAAGAGGCTTTGCAAACTTAGAAAGACATGTAGAAAATTTAAAAAATTGCTATGGTTTAAATGTAATTGTAGGAATTAATAGATATACACATGATACAGAAAGAGAAATTAACTTCTTAAAAGAAAAATTAGGTGAAAAAGGAATTAGCCTAAGTTTAATAGAAAGCTGGGAAAAAGGTGGCGAAGGAGCTAAAGACTTAGCAGAAAAAATAGTAGAATTAGTAGAAAAACCATATAATTTTACATATTCATATAAATTAGAAGCTTCAATTATAGAAAAAATAAAAGCAGTTGCTATTAAAATTTATGGAGCGCAAGATGTTGAAATTTCAGAAGAAGCAATTAAAAAAATAGAAGAAATTGAAAAATTAGGCTATAGCAATTTACCAATTTGCATTGCCAAAACACAATATTCTTTTTCAGATGATCCTAAAAACTTAGAATGCAAGGAACCATTTAATATTCATGTACAAGATGTAGTATTAAGGGCAGGAGCAGAATTTATTGTAGTATTAACAGGAAAAATTGTTACAATGCCGGGACTTCCAAAAGTTCCATCAGCAGAAAAAATAGATTTAGATGAAAACGGAAATATAGTAGGAATTTTTTAATTTTACAATATTAATTATTACAATTTATAGCATTAAAATTATTTGCCATGTTGTTTGCGTTTAATATATGTAAAGGGGTTAATACATGTAAGGAATTTAATACGTGTAAAATGTTTAATATATTTAAAGTATAAAAAACATATATTAATAAGCTAGTGTCTATTCTAAAATCTATAAATCATAAAATTAAAAATGTATAAAAACACCACTTCTGGTTAAAATATGTGTAAAAATAATCAGAAAGTGGTGTGTTTTTATGCAAAAAAATAGAAAAAGAATAATAATGATGATAATAATTATTGCTACATTTAGTTTATTTATATCATATAACATATTTTTTAGAAATAATGAATTAGAAGCATTATCAAAATATGGTTCTCGTGGAAATGAAGTAACGCAAATACAAACAAAATTAAAAAGATGGGGATATTATAAAGGAAGCATAGATGGAATTTATGGAAGTCAAACACAATCAGCAGTTAGATATTTCCAATCCAAAAATGGGTTAACAGTGGATGGAATAGCAGGAGCAAAAACATTAGCAGCTATGGGAATTACAAATTCTTCTAATAATTCAAGTTCAGGCTCTAATACTTCAAATGACTTAAACTTACTTACAAGAATAATTTATGGAGAAGCAAGAGGGGAAAGTTATACAGGGCAAGTAGCAATCGCAGCAGTAGTATTAAATAGAGTAAAAAGCAGTAATTTTCCAAATTCTGTAGCAGGTGTAATATATCAGCCCGGAGCCTTTACAGCAGTATCAGATGGACAAATTAATTTAACTCCAAATTCTACAGCAAAAAAAGCAGCACAGGATGCGCTAAATGGTTGGGATCCAACTTATGGAGCAATTTATTATTTTAACCCAAACACAGCAACGAATAAATGGATTTGGTCGAGACCAGTAACTGTAGTAATAGGAAAGCATAGGTTTTGTAAATAAAAAAATAAAATAAAGAAAAAAGCAATTTGCAAATATTTATTTTTTATAAGGTGTCATATCGTCTGTTCTATATAATAAATAATCAATACTTGTATTATAAAAATCTGCTAATTTAACTAATAGTTCGATAGGAATATTTCTTTTATTAAGTTCATAATAGGAATATGCAACTTGAGATATATTTAATAATTTGCTTAATTGCTTTTGAGTAAGATCATTATCTTCTCTTAAATCTTTTATACGAGTTTTCATATTTTAAATCCTTTTTATAATAATTTAATATTTAGTAAATTTACTAACTATAAAAATTATAAGTTAAAACAAAATGTTATATTGACTTTTAAAACATATTGTTATAAAATACAAATATAACAAATAAAACATTTTGTTATAAAAATAAATATAACGAAGGAAAAGGAAGGGATTTTAAATGAAAATTAATAAGTGTAAAGAAAAGGGGATAACCTTAATAGCGTTAGTAGTTACTATTGTAGTCTTGCTAATACTAGCAGGAATAACAATAACTATGGTACTTGGAGAAGATGGAATATTATCACAAGCAAAATTAGCAGCAGAGAAAACAAAAGAAGCAGAAGAACAACAAGAAAAAGATTTACAAGATTTAGCCGGAATGATAAATGAGGCAGTAAATGGAAAAGATCCAGGAACATTACAAGAGGCATTAAGTAGTAAAAAAGTATTTTCGAATACAACAGGATATGACTCAGATGGAAACAAAGTAGATGGAAGTGATGAAGAAAAAAAGGCAGTAATAACAATACCAGCAGGTTTCAAAATAACAGAAGGAGATATAAAGCAAATAGATAAAGGCGTAGTAATATCCGACGAGGCAGGAAATGAATTTGTGTGGGTTCCATGTAAAGAAAGTGAATACAAAGCACATACTTATACAGGAGACGAAAAAAATGATGAAGGTACAAATATAGAAGATGAAGATAACGCAGGCTGGAATACATGGTATTATAGAAAATATAATGATTGGACAGATGCTGGTGGAAACTTAGAAAGTATAAGAAAATATGGAGGCTTTTTTATAGCAAGATATGAGGCTGGAATACCAAGTACTGCACCTTTTTATGTTGATTCAGCATCACAAAATAAAACTTATACAGATGAGAAACAAAAGAATACATCAGATTATGCGCCAGTAAGTAAAAAAGGAGCACAAGCATGGAATTATATAGATCAAACACATGCAAAAAGTGCAGCAGAAAAAATGTATAGTGAAAATAGATATGTAACAAGCCAATTAATAGATGGAAAGGCATGGGATAGAACAGTAGAATGGATAGCGAAAAGTAATGTAGATATAGAAAAAGATAGTACAAACCATGGAAACTATGCAAATACAACAGAATTAAGTATAACAGAAGATATTTTATATGCGTTGCACTTGGAACAGCGCAGCGAAGATTACAAGGGTCAAGGTTGGAATCCAGCAATAAAATATAGTTATGGAAAGCCAAAAAGAATAGGAGCAACAGAGCCTTATGAAGAAAATAATTTTGAAAATTATAAAGATGCAAAGAAGCCAGGAGAAAATTATCATTATAGACAATTATTAGAATTATCAACAGGAGCAAGTGAAGATACAAAATTAAATAATATCTATGATTTAGCAGGAAATATGTATGAGTGGACTACAGAAAAAGGATACCATAAAACAGAACCAAGCACAGTAGAAACCTCGAATAAACTGTTCGCTGTCCGTCGAGGGGGCTGCTTATACGATAAAGGTGATGACAGTCCAGTTTCTTATCGCGATGGAACCTGTGGTGCAGACGCTACCCTTATTCACATTGGCTTTCGTGTTGTACTTTATGTAAAGTAACACTTATGAAAATTAAACTAAGAGGGAATACATGCTGTGCAAAAAGAAGAATATTCCAATTTAGTAGTCTAAATTTACAGTATTATAAAAAATAAAAAGGGCACAATATTATAATAGGGCGCTGAAGGAAAACTATAACAATAGTTTTCCTTCAGCGCCTAAAACATATGTCTTACATTATTAAAAATCTTTAATATATGTAGTTTTTCCCCTTATTTCCTTGACAAAACCAAAACCTATTGATAATATAATGGAAGAAAACTAAAACTTGGAGGCAACATGAAACTATATCCAAAACTATATTTAAATAACGTAAAAGAAATTACAATTTCAATATTAAATAAATATAAATTAAAAGGTCTAATTTTAGACGTAGATAATACCTTAATAGATTATAGCAAAAACTTGTTAGAAGGCACAGAAAGTTGGGCAGAAAGTTTAAAAACAAAAGGAATAAAATTGTGCATATTATCAAACTCTAATCATAAAAATAAAGTAGAAATAGTAGCCCAAAAATTAAATATACCATATATTTATTTTGCAAAAAAACCATTAAAAAAAGGATTTAAAAAAGCCCAAAATATACTTCGGTCTAGAGCAAAATGAAATAGGAGTAGTTGGCGATCAAATCTTAACAGATGTAATAGGTGCAAATAAAGTTAATATGTTTCCAATTTTAGTAAAACCAATAGATGAAAAAGATATATTTATTACAAAAATAAAAAGACCAATAGAACAAATTATAATTAATAAATATTTAAATCAACTCAAAGAAAAATAAAAGCAAAAAGCTTTTAAAAAAGGAGCAACACAAATGTATATAAATGATATTCATATTCTAAGTTATGTATTAGTAGGTATAATAGGCCTATTTGTAGGGCAATTTGTAGATTGGTGCAACGAATCCTTGCCTGAATATAAAAAAGTTTTTTCAAAACAATTTTTTACAGAATATTTAAAGCATTATAAACCAAAATATATATTAATGATAATAACTGCTATTATGTACATAGTTTTACTGTATATGTTTGGTATAAGTATGGATTTTTTTAAATATATCTTTTTAGTACCAATGTTATTATCAGTATTCTGTATAGATTTAAAACATCAAATTATTCCAAATAGACTAAATTTAACCTTATTTGAAACAGGGCTTGCATTTACATTTATAACAACAATAGCAGATACAAGTCGTGGCTTAAATACTTTTACAAATAATATAATAGGAATGCTAGTAGGTGGTGGAATTTTCTTACTAATAAATGCAATAGGAGGTATAATTGCTGGAAAAGAAGCAATGGGCTTCGGAGATGTAAAGCTAATGGGAGCATTAGGCTTATTCTTCGGCTGGTTTCCAATTATAATAGTTTCAGTAATGGCATTTTTACTAGCAGCAATTATAAGTATTGGAATTTTAATTTTCAGAAGAAAAAAAATAAACGAATATATTCCATTTGGCCCTTTTATTGTATTAGCAAGCTTTATTTTAATGTTCACACCATTTGAATTACTACTAACAGTTGTATTTAAAATTTTTACTTTAGGAATGTATAAAGGAGAGTAATTTGAAATTTTATTTCTATGTGTTTTGAGCAAAGCAAGAAAGAAATTTAATTTGAAATCAATCTTTCATTTCTATGTGTTTAAGCGGAGTGAGAAAGAAATAGAATTTAAAATATAAATTGGTAGGTGATTGTAATTGAACGAAAAAATTAAGTGGCTAAGAGAAAAACTTAACGGACTAAATATGCAAGGAATGATTGTTTCCAATCCTGTAAATATTAAATATTTAACAGGAATTAATGCTGAGGGAGTTTTGCTAATTACAAGAAAAGAAAATTATTATATAACAGATAGCAGGTATTTAGAAGAGGTAAAATCAATTCTAACAATAGATGACGAAATTATTGTATCTAATGTTGTAGACATAAATCAGTATGATTATGAAAATTTTTTCTCTTTTTGTGAAAATGTTGGCTTTGAAGAAAATTACATCACTTATGCAACTTATAAAAAATATATGCAAAGATACAAAGCGAATAATTTAGAAGAAACAGATGGAATTATAGAAAAGCAAAGAATGTTTAAAGATGAAAAAGAAATTGAGTTTATTCAAAAAGCATGTGAACTAACAGATAATTGCTTTAATTATTTACAAAAATTCATAAAAATTGGAATGACAGAAAAGCAAATTGCATATGAAATAGAAAAATATTTTTTAGAAAATGGAGCAGATAGCCTTTCTTTTGAAACTATTGTAGCTTCTGGAAAAAACTCATCTATGCCACATGCAAAAGCAACAGATAAAAAAATAGAAGCAGGAGATCCAATAACAATTGATTTTGGCTGTAAATACAAAGGCTATTGTTCAGATATGACAAGAACAATATTTGCAGGGTTCATTCCAGAAAATATAAAACCAATTTATGATTTAGTTCTTTCAAATCAATTACAAACAGCAAAGGATATGAAAGAAGGCACCGATATTAGAATGCTATTTAGGAATGTAGATAACGATTTTAAGTTGTATGGCTATAGTTTAGTGCATAGTTTAGGGCACGGTGTTGGTTTAGATATTCATGAACATCCATTTATAAATCAAAAAAACGATAATAACTTAAAAGCAAATATGGTAGTTACAAATGAACCCGGAATATATATACCAGGAAAATTTGGAGTTAGAATAGAAGATACAGCATTAATTACAAAATCTGGCTGCATAAATTTAACAAAATCTGTTAAGAATTATATAGTAGTAGATAAATGTGATAATAAATTGATATCAAATAGTTAGCAAACAAAAAGTATTAATAAGTTTTATAATGCAACAAAAATTAATAAGTAAATATACTAATGAACAAAACACTTGATTTTAGGCGAATAAAGGTGTATAATATAAAAGCATGTAATTAAAAGTTATAATAAAAAGTAGTTTGAAAGGGGAAATTAATTATGGCAGAAGTATATATGGCAGGAGATTTTAGAAATGGTACAACATTTGAAATGGATGGAAACGTATTTAAAGTAGTTGAATTTCAACATGTAAAACCAGGAAAGGGTTCAGCCTTCGTTAGAACAAAATTAAAAAATGTAATTTCAGGAGCAGTTATTGAAAAAACATTCAATCCATCTGAAAAATATCCAGCAGCTGAAATTGAAAAGAAAGAAATGCAATATTTATATAGTGATAGTGATATCTACTATTTTATGGATAATGAAACATATGAACAATTACCACTTAATAAAGAACAACTTGGTGACAGTTTAAAATTCTTAAAGGAAAATATGAATGTTAAAATTTTATCTTATAAAGGCAATGTATTTTCTGTAGAACCACCAATGTTTGTTGAATTAGAAGTTACATATACAGAACCGGGATTTGCAGGCAACACAACAACAACATCAGGAAAACCAGCTAAATTAGAAAATGGTTATGAAATATCAGTTCCGATGTTTGTAAATATAGGAGATGTTATTCGTATAGACACAAGAACTGGCGAGTATATGGAAAGAGTTTAATTGGAAGGAAGTAGCAAAAGCTATGTCAGATTTAAAAAGTCGTTACCAACAAATTTTAAAAGAATTACAAGATAATATTAAAAACGAAAAAGAAAGAAATTTTGTTATTACCAAATTTCAAGAACTTTCTATTATATTTATGGATATTATTGATCGTTTAACTTATGTTACAGACATTAGAGTTAAAGATGTAGAAGAAAAACAAAAAGAAATAGAAAATAAAATAGGAACTATTCAAAAAATAGTTGACGGCATTGAAAATGATATTTATGAAGAAGAAGAACCTTATGAATTTGAAATAGTATGTCCATATTGTAACCATGAATTCCTTGCAGATATAAATAGTGATATGGTTGCAGAAATAGAATGCCCTGAATGTCATAATGTTATTGAGCTAGATTGGAATTCAGACGAGAGCGAAGAAGAATATGAGCATGACTGTCCAAATTGTAATCGTGAATGCATAAAAAATCAAGCCTTAACTTATGATGCAGACTCTGAAGAAGACCTTGAAGAAGATAAAAAACATCAAAATATTAATAAAGAAAAAAATGATGAAGATGAAGAAAATGAGCCTGAAGATGAGGACGAGGATATGTAGGTTTTGCAAAATATTATAACATATTAAGTATTTTAATATGTTATAATAATATAATAAGCACGTTTAATAACTTATAATAATAATACCTTATAAATACTGTTTAATATGTTGTAATAATAACCATATAAGTAATGTTAAAGCTTTAATAATCTTCAAATAAAGATAAAGGATCAATATATTTATTATTAATTCGCACACCTAAATGTAAATGAGGTCCAGTTGTGGCGCCATTGGTAGGATTACCATTGGCGTCTTTATATTGGTTTCCGTTTAACACCATAAACATTTTTAGGACCAACAAAACCTATAACTTCACCCTTTTCAACAATATCACCGTACTTTTACAATATAGTTAGGCGAAACATGGCAATAAGTAATTTTCATATTATTAACAGAAAGAGTAATAGTGTAGCCACCTCCACCTAAAAAGCCAGTGTACGTAATTTTACCCTTGCAAATGGCAATAAAACTACTACCTTCTGGGGCACCAATATCTATACCTTTATGATAAGTAGAAGCACCAACAGTTGGTGAGCTTCGCTTTCCAAAATATGAATTAATAGAAGTATAGCCGTGGCGTAGGCCATACATATTCAGCATTTGGATCAAAAGAATAATAAGTATCATCTAATAAATTTGAATTGCCTAATAATATATTAGTACCAAAAAAACAAGATATAAAAAATATAAGGAAAATTAAAACTGTGAAGAAAGCTGTAAAATGTTTAAAAAAACTACTAGACATAAAAAACCTCCAATTTTTCTAGTAGCCCCCAATTTATATAATTAATTTTTTGTAATTTCAAATATAATTAATGGAAATTATATTTAAAATTATAAAACAACAATTATTTTGAATCTTTTTTAGATAAATTCTTAAAAGCAAAAAACTTGCTAACAAAAAAGTTAAGAATAATAACAATAAAAGTAATAATAAATTTATTTAACATAAATGCTAAATTCTCATTAAATATATTGTAAAAACTATGAAATACATCAACTAACAGATATACACCAATAATTTCTACTATCATTGTAAAACTTCTACCTAAAATAAATTTACCAAATTCAATCCATTTTTCTTTTATAGTATTTGCATAAGATTTAAAAACCCATTTGCGATTTGTAAAATATGCAAACAAAATTGAACACACAATACCAATGGTACTAGCAATATTTTCTTCTAGGTGTAAAAAAGCCTTTAAAATATATGAAATACTAAGATTAACAAGTGTTGTTAAAACACCAAATATTAAATAAGAAATAACTTCTTTATTACATAATTTTTTAATTAGTTCTTTTAATTTTTCCATATAATTTGTTATAGCTTATAAAAGCTATTCTCCTTTTACAATATTAGCAATATTACTTTTTTATATTTTATAAAAGAAATTCTTCTTTTTTGATATATTAGCAATATAACTTATTATAGCTAAAAAGCTATTTTACTTTTTTGTAGTATAGTTTTAAATAAAAAACTTTGATAAAAATTATATCAAAGCTTTTTTAGGTGATACCAATAATATTATTGGCAGGGGTAGAAGGACTCGAACCCTCACAAGCGGTTTTGGAGACCGATGTGCTACCATTAACACTATACCCCTATTAATATTAATACTTAATTATTATACAGGTTTTAAACCAAATATGCAACCTATTTTTATTAAAAAATTAAAAATATTTATAAAAAATTGAAAAATATTTTAATTTATAATAAAAATTACTTTACTTTTACATTATTATTATATAAAATAAATAAAAAGCAAAGGAGAAGCAAATGAAAAAAATAATTGTAACAATTATTATGTTAATATTAATTTTATTATTTATAATAAGTAATAAAGCATTAGCAACTTATAATAATTTAGTAAATGAACAAAATAGCCTTACGCAAAATGTTGAAAATGTCGAAAAAGTTGAAGAAAAAACAATATATGGTATATTAGATCAAAATGAACAATTATTAGAAAATATACAAAATTTATCAGTAGCAACTCCAAGAGATCCAAAGGGCGGGCTTATTATGATAATTTTAATAATTACAGGAGCTATTATAATTGTGCTTGTTAGTTGGTGGTATAGCACTAATTATTAAGCAACTTTTATTCCAGTGTTAATCACTTCTTCTACAAAAGGTGTTTCTACATTGTCATAATCAGCTACTTCAATTAAATGTGGTTCTATACGATAATCAATATTTCTTCGTAATTTCTTTAAATTTAATTGTTCATCAAAAACATCATTACATTTTAAATCATCAGTAATAATAGCAATATCTATATCGCTATCTTCATGATTTGTTCCTTTAGCATATGAACCAAATAAAATAATAGCTTTTACCTTATAATTTGCTAAAATTACTTCAACATATTTATTTACAATATCCATTATTTCTCTATCAATAATTCTTTCAATCATTCTCTCAACTCCTTAATATTTTCTATCCAGATATTAGTATATTCATCTGTGCATTTTAATTCAAATGTATATTTATAATCTCCATATCTTGCATCTATGTTAAAATCAGAAATAGTTTCAATCATGTCTTCTTGTTTTTCAGTTAATTTCATATTCATTTTATTTGCTAAATAAGCTAATTCGTGTGTTCTAGGTGCATATGGCGCACTTTTATTTATTTTTGCATAATATGCTTTTAATAGTTTTTCAATAAGTAATTGTCCAAAAAAAAGACAATATGTATTTCTCTTTTTTTCTTTTAAATCTAGCATAACATCATAATCATTATCAGAACTTTTAATCCAATAGTTCATTAAATCTATATTATTCATAATTTTCCTCTCTTTCAATCTATTATTATTATAACATTAAAATAAAATTTTTACTACAGTTTATTTGCAATATTCCTAAAAAAACAAAAGCATTTTTGGAAAATTTCTTGAAAAAATTATATTCTTTAGTTATCATAAATTTATTAGTTGATTAATCAAATTATTTTTTGAGCCAAAAGTGGAAGGAAAATTTTTGTCTTTTAATATTAATCAAGGGATGGAGTGAGATGCTAAATGCTT
>CANRKF010000032.1 GCA_947631145.1 uncultured Clostridia bacterium
AACAATATCAGCAGCGAAGGAGCTTAAGAGAATAGAAGATGCAACAATAGGAACAAAATATAAAGAATATAAAATAAGAAATATAATCATAAATGGAGATGGAGCAGACTGGACAGGAAACATTGTAGAAGGAGCAAAAGAAATATTCCAATTAGACATGGCACATATACAAAAGAAAATATATATGGCAGTAAGTAATGAAGAATATTTAAAACAAATGCAGCAAATAGTATATACGGAAAAACCAGAAGATATATTTAGTTTAATATATAATTACAAAGTAGAATTAGAAGCAGATAAAAAAGACGAAGAAATAAAAAAAGTTGAAGAATTAGAAGAATATTTAAGAAATAATAAAGAAGGAATAAAAAGATACCAATATAAATTAGGATATAAAGAGGAACAATTAAAAGAAATAGAGCAAGAAATGCCATCACTAGGGTCAGAAGAAAGTCATATGTACTGTGTATGTAGAGATAGAATGAAAAAAAATAGAACAAGCTGGTGTCCAGAAGGAGCAGAAGCAATATTAAAAGTAATAATGAGCAGAATGAATAAAACATTAGAAGATATATTAAGCCATAGAGCAGAAGAAAAAATAAAAGAAGAATTAGCCCAAAGAATAGCAGAACCAATCAAAATAAAGAAAGTAAAACAAGAAAAGATGATATATGCAGGAAAATATGAAGTAGCAAGTAATTTTACAGGTAGCACAAAACAATATGTAATAGATTTATTAAGAGATAAAAAATGCAGTGAACTAATGCTAATAAATTAAGGTCAAAAAGTATAAATTTTGGCTTATTTGAGTTGCAATTTATACAAAAAAATATTAAACTAAATATAGTTAAAATCGAAGAAAGTTAAATCAAATTAATATACAAGTGCTAAAAATATTGAAATCTAAGGAAATCCCCAACGGAAAAAACTCATACAAAATAAACATTAAATTTGCTTTTTGTTTTAATCTATAGTATAATAGATTTATATGGCACTAGCCTAATATAAATAAAGAGAGGTTTAGGTTTATGCAGCAAAGTTTCTTCATTAGCTTCCCCTTTGAAGAAAAAAGCCTCAACAAGCCAATTGAGGATCTTTTTATTCTTCCTGAAAACACTCTTGGGGCATACATTCTTCGAAGCAATGGCTATAATATGCGGAGAATTACAATTTACATTCCTCGCATGAACTATGAGCGGGTTCTTACTCTTTCAGAAAATAGTGAAATTGAAAAAGCCTCTAGCGACATTTCATTTTTTAACTTTATATGTTCACTTCAAAAATGCGCTATAAGGTTAAACAGTACCACAAATTCCTGCAACAATACTAGAGAACTTCAAATCGAGATCATAGCCTCTGACAAAGATGTAAAGTTCATTAAGAGTACCCGTGAAAAGTTAATTTCTCGCAACAGTTAACCTCAAAAAAAGCACGCCGTTTACAATTGTACATGGTGTGCTTTTCTATTTTTAAATAACAAAGTTTTCGGTTATCCACCCTTCATATTTTACCAAAAATAGTGAGTAACATTTTTAGTTATATTTTTAATTAAACTTTTAGTTGATTTTTTAGTTGATTTTTCAGTTAAAGCAAAAAAAAGAGAAACTTTTTAAAGCTTCTCTTAATTACTTAATAATTATTTATTATTCTGCTGATTCTGTATCTGTAGTTTCCTCAGTTTCAGGAGCTTCATAAGCTTCTAATATAGCTTTTTGAATCTTCTCTCTAGTTTCAGCATTAATTGGATGAGCTATATCCTTGAATTCTCCGTTTGGAGTTTTTCTGCTTGGCATAGCAATGAATAATCCATTTTGACTTTCGATAACTTTAATGTCATGAACAACAAATTCATTATCAAATGTCACAGAAGCAACAGCTTTCATTCTGTTTTCTGAATTTACTTTTCTTAAACGTACATCTGTAATTTGCATTTTGTGTACCACCTTCCGCGTAAAATTTGTACATATTTATATGTACATTTATATTATTCGCCATCTTTTTGTTTTTTCCTTCTTTATTTTACAAATTTTATTTATTTTTTTATATTTATTATATCCATTAAAATTTATAATATTCAAATTTAATTAAAGTTACTTTTATTTGCCCTTTTCATATACTATATCAATCAAAATTTATAAATTTCAAATTTAATTAAAATCACCTCTTATTTATTTTCTACATATATTATATCAGCATATCTTTAAAAGAAAAACTTTAAATGTATTGAAAAATGCTAATAAAGAGTATATAATATCTTAAGTTATGAAATTATAAATTTAAAAATTGCAAATAAAAAATAATTTTAAATTTTAAAAAAATATTTTTTAAATAGCAATCTAAAAAATATAATTTTTGTTAGAAAATTAAGTACTTAATTTAATTAACTATTAATTTACAAGGAGAGTGTTTCTTTTGGCTAATATAATGGAATTAGAACAATATAAAAATATTCATATGATAGGTATTGGCGGAGTTAGCATGAGTGGCATTGCTGAAATTTTAAAATTTTGGGGATTTAATGTTACAGGCTCTGATTCTACCTCTTCTGAAACTACAGAAAGGTTAATTAAAACTGGCATACCAGTTGTTATAGGTCATGATTTTATAAACTTGGCAAAGGCAGATGTGGTTATTTATACTGCTGCAATTAAATCTAATGATCCAGAATTATTAAGAGCAAAAGAATTACATATTCCAACTATTGATAGAGGTACTTTTTTAGGAAAAATTACTAAAGCTTTCCGTAATAGTATTTGTATTTCTGGTACTCATGGAAAAACTACAACTACTTCTATGATTGCAATGTGCTTTTTAGAAGCTCATAAAGATCCTTCTATTCAAGTGGGTGCTTACCTAAAACCTATTGGTGGAAATTATCGTGTTGGAAGTAGTGAATATTTTATTATTGAAGCTTGTGAATATGTAGAAAGTTATTTGAAATTATTCCCTAAAGCAGAAGTTATTTTAAATATTGATAATGACCACTTAGATTATTTTGAAACTTTTGATAATATAGTTGCATCTTTTAACCGTTATATTAATTTACTACCTGAAGATGGTTTATTAGTTATTAATGGCGATGATGCTAATTGTGTAAAGCTTGCAAAAAATGCCAAATGCAAAGTTTTAACTTATGCTATTGAAAATAATAATGCAAATTTTATTGCTAGAAATATTAATTTTAATAAAAATGGTTTTGCTGTATTTGACGTATATTACAATAATTATTTTTACAAAACTATTGAGCTTTCTATTCCCGGAAAGCATAATGTTTTAAATGCTTTAGCTTGCCTTGCTGTTTGCAGTGAATATGGTATTGAAAAAGAAGATATGAAAAATGGATTATTAAAATTTACTGGTGCGCATAGAAGGTTTGAATATGTAGGTTCTTTTAATCAAGGTGTTAGCGTTTATGATGATTATGGGCATCATCCAACTGAAATTGCTGCTACATGTAATGCTTTAAAGCAAAAGAAGTATAGACAATCTTGGGTTGTTTTTCAGCCACATACTTATAGTAGAACTAAGCTTTTATTAGAGGATTTTTCTAAAGCTCTTCTTGAATTCGACCACGTTATTGTTACTGATATTTATGCTGCTAGGGAAGATAATGTATATGGTATTTCTTCTTCAGATTTAGTAAATAAAATTAATTCGTATAAAAATAACAAGGCTATTTATATTTCTAATTTTAGTGAGGTTATAAAATACTTAAAAGAACATACTATTAAAGATGATATTGTTCTTACTCTTGGTGCAGGAACAGTTACTGATATTGGCCCAAAGCTTGTTGCAGAGTGCTAAAGTTTTTATATTATAAGATTCAAAAATAACGAATTCTCTTTTTCTTGAATTCGTTATTTTTTAATTTCTTAATTTACCTCTTTCATTTGCTTTAGCATTAGGTCTGCAAATACGCCATACCCAAGTGTTGGATCATTAACTAGCACATGAGTTACAGCTCCTATAAATCTTCCATTTTGTACGATTGGTGCCCCACTCATTCCCTGAATTATTCCACCTGTTTTCTCAATTAAGTTTTCATCAGTTACCTTTATTAAAAAGCTTTTATTATCTTTATTATTATTTATAAATATTTTTTGAATTTCTATATCGTAATATTCTCTTTTTCCATTTTCTAATTCGCAAATTATTTGTGCTTTTCCAAGTTGTATTTCTTCACGAGGACATACCTCTATTTCATTTTTATTTGAAATTCCTATATACGATGGAACATTTAATTTTCCAAATACACCGAATTCAGTATTTTTAGAAATATCACCTATTGTGTATCCTGATTCAATTGTTCCTCTAATTTCTCCAGGACTTCCCTTTTCACCTTTTACTACAGATAAAATGTTGGTAGTTACTAATTCTCCATTTTCAATTTTGATTAATCCTGAAGTATCTACATCTAATATTCCATGCCCAAGTGTGCCAAACATTTTAGAAGATGGTTCATAAAATGTGAGGGTTCCTACTCCTGCTGCAGCATCTCTTACCCAAAGGCCTAATTTATATTCATTATTTGCATTTTTTATTGGTGTTATGCTGGTTGTAGCTGTTTTTTCTCCATGCATATATTTAATTGAAACAGCACTTCCATTACTTTCATTAACAACTTTCATTAAATCTTCTGTTGTATCTATTTCATTTTGGTTAATTTGAAGTATTATATCTCCTTCTTGTATTCCAGATTTTTCATATGGCTTTTTTCCTTCTATTTCAGACATTCCTACTACCAAAATACCTTCTGTGTATAGTTTCATTCCTATAGCTTTTCCAACTGGTACAACTGTTGTTCTTGGAATAACGTTTACACTAATATTTTTTACAGGAAACATCTTAAATAAATTTAAGGAATAATCTATTTTTCCAATTTTATCTATTTTTGTTTGGTTTGTATTATTTATTGTTTGACTGGTGTTACTTATTGTTTGACTGGTGTTGCTTATTGTTTGGCTTGTATTAGTTTGATTGGTGTTACTTATTGTTTGATTTGCGTTACTTATTGTTTGACTGGTACTACTTATTGCTTGTTTTGTATTACTTACTGTTTGTAAAGTAGAAAAACTCGGCTTTTCTTGCAAATTTAATCCTACAAAAGTATATATGTTAAGGTTCTCCCCTTCTAATAAAATGTAACTACTGGGAAGTAAGGCTATATTACAAACATAAATATACAAAATAAGTAAAGATAAAATTATAATTAATTTTTTTATTTTTTTCATAGATGGTCTCCTTTTTTATTAGGATAACCATCTTTTTTTTATTTAAACAATTTTTTTATTTTCTTATAATTTAATATATATTAAGTAACTTTATTATTTAGATATTATATATTT
Organism: uncultured Clostridia bacterium; assembly: GCA_947631145.1. Lineage (GTDB taxonomy): Bacteria > Bacillota > Clostridia > TANB77 > CAG-508 > CAG-273. Next base: position 5,346 of record CANRKF010000032.1, read on the forward strand.
TTATTAAGCAGTAATATAATTTTAAATTAAATTGTAAGAATTTCTATAATCAGATTTTTATTAGAAATTATTTGAATTAGCACATTTTAATTGTATAAAGTGCACCCAAAAAGTCCAACTTTTTGGGTGCTGTACATCTATGTATCAAATGATTCCATATTAAATCTATATAAATCGTATCTTTCACGACCTAAGGCTTGTAAATAGTATGTTCTAATTTCTCTTAACCTAGCATCTACAGCTCTTGATCCTCTTACATTTGCTTTTTCTTCTTCTCCACTATAATCATCTTTTTGCCCAGTTACCTTGCCTTCTATTATTTCATCTGCAGAATATACTGCTCCTGAATTTACTATACAATGATAACATGCTGTAATTGTTTTTATACTACTACCATTCATTCTTGTTTGTGGATAAAAATATATATAATTTCCTTCTGATATTCTAACTGTTTGTCTTATAAAACTTAAATTATTGTATGCTACATCTATAATTTTAAGATGTGAAGTGCTTTCCGGTTTTGCAAGTTCCATACAGCCCGGTAAATGGTATTCTCTTTGTCCTGAAGAATTTTGTGTAATTATGTAAATATTTTCTTTTCTAACAGTTTCTTCATTATTGTCGTTTGTAATTACACAATAGTTATTGAAATATTTAAAGCCTATTGGTAAGCCCTGCATAAATGAAATTACCGACACTTGATTTGTGATTTTTTCCCAATCTACTTCACCAATTACTGGCAATCTAAATTCATATTGTCCATCATAGAATTCTCCATATTGTGCAATTGCTGTTGTTAAATTTGTTTCAATAGATTTACGTATTACTTGCATACGATTTTCATTAAAAGTTGAACCTGAAAGTAAAGGATCATTTCCTGTATCTGCTACAAAGATTTCATCATTTCCAGTATTAACTGTAAAGGTCATTGGATTTCCATCAGGATCTATAGCATCTTTTTGGGTAATTCCTCTTGTTAAGTCTGCTACTTTCTTACTAAACTCATAAGCATTTATATAATATTCTACACTACTTGTGCTATATAAAATTCCTCCTGAAGTTCTACTTGTTAAATATCCATTTCTATCTTCATTTCCTGCTGCTGTTGTTAAATATTCTTTTTCATAATTTTGATAAATAAAATAATTAGTTTCTTGTAAATCTGGTGTAGCTGCCTTGTTTTTATCATAGTAAATTTTTTGTCCATTATATACTAAGTAATCATAATCTCCTTGTGATCCATCTGAAAATAATAAATGCTCTGTTAAATGTTCTCTTCTTATAGTTACAGCATCAGAATCTCCTGTTATTTGTTTATCATTATATATAACACTCCAATTTAAAGGTTGACTTGCATTTTTATTTATACTTGTTACATTTTCTGGATTTATTAAATATCCTGATAAAGTTTGATAAGTTCCATTAAATATTCCATAAATAGTAATTGCATTATCTAATGTAAAGTTTACAACAAAGTTACTTGATCCTTTTTTGTATCTACATGCATAATATATATATGGTTTTAAGCCTTCATTTTCATACTGTGATTTTTTCAATTCAGTTTCATTTACTTGAGGTCTACCTAATGTAGTAGCTGTTGCACCTGCATAAACATTTTCATATTTAGTATAAATATAATAGCCATCATATAGTGTAAATACTACAGCTGGTACAAATTTAGTTAAATCTTGCTTTACCATATCTTCATTATTCGATAAGGATTTATAAAAGGTAGATGCCGCAGCTTCTATATCCCTTATTTTTGAATTTGCAACACTTGAATATCTATTATTAGCAGTATTTATTTGAAATGCCATCATAGAATCATAAGTAGAATTGGTTAACTTAGTATTATATTGAGTTTGCAAATTAATAGTATCTATTTGCGCAGAAATATAATAAGACATTGTCATAGCAATAGGCAATATTATAATTATAAATATAACTGCTATATATTGTATTTTCATATTTAATACCATTCCTTTACAAGACACAAATCTGGTTAGAAAAGAATTAATTTATTGTAATTATTTTTCAACCTTTTTCCCTTGTATAACTTATTTAGGTTTTTATATATTGGCTTTACCTATAAACCTATTTTTTATTTTATTTCAATTTTAGTTAAATTACATGCCTGTCGTACTTATTAAAAAGAGGAGTGGACACTCCACCCCTACACTTTTTTATTATAGGGATTATACAAAATCCCAAAAGCTATTGCCTTTAATATTTAATTGCTTCCATTTACAGTAACTACAACATTACTTTTTCCAACTATTTGTCCAGATCCATTTCCTGTAATTTGATAGAAAAAGTTTCTTAATAATTGTGCAATAGTTTGGTTTGTATTTTTTACTGTAACCGAAACCATGTCCCCTTCTTTTAATTTGATTTTACCATTTTTATTTAATTCTTCTTGTACTTGACTAGTGTATATACTGTAATATACGTTTTCACCTATTTTTGTCATTTCTGCTTGTGAAACTTTTACACCTGGGTTTTCGTCCAATTGATGTACTACTATTTCTGCTTCAAATGAATTTCCTGTTGAAGAAATTGTTTGTAGAAATTTTTCATAGTTATCTAATGTTATTTTGCCAGTTGTTCTAATATTTCCAACGAATTCATCAGTAGTTGATTGAACTACAAGTGATGAAATATCGTCTGTTCTTTCAGATAATGACATAAGTGGAAATACAAACATTAAAACTGCTGCTAGACCTATTGCAACGATTGTAATTAAACTATCTCCCATAACTTTCACTCCTTTTTATGATTGTAATTGGTATACGATTACTCTTTTCTTTCTATTTTTTAATAATGAATTTTCTAATCCTGAACTTCCACCAGAACTTTCTACATTATATGTATATTCTCCAAGCATTTCTTTAAATTTTTTGCCATTAAATCTACTTATAAATCCACCATATTGAGCACTATAATCATACGCTACCCTAGTTGGATTACCTGGATCATAAAATTTACCACCACTAAGGAAAGCATCTAGATTAGTTTTGAAGTCTTCTGGTTTTCCAACCCATGGTTCATGACGTAGTTTTTCTTCATCAACATCAAAGGTACATACTGGTTTTGCATCATTAGATGCGTATGAGGCCTTATTGTTTGTATAATATTTGCCTATGGTGCCTATACCATCATCATCTGTTGAAGTATTTAAACGATTTCCCCATGTACTTGGTTGAATTGCACACCTATATAAATTTAATGGATTACCATTTTTATCTAAAAATATTACAGTATAATTTTCTTTATAATATTTATATAAAGTTGGTATAATGGTTTCTATTCCAACAATTCTACTTTTTTTAGCTGCATCTGCATCCACATATTCATAATATTGTGTTACATCTTTAGAAGAAATAACAAAACTTGAAACTTCATTTAGCCTAGTAAACATTAACATTGAAACACCTAGTGCTAAAGTAAATACCAATACTGCAAATGCAATTTTTAAAGCATCGGTTGCATTTTCCATAATTTATTTTTCTCCAACTATTTTCTATTATGTTTGTTCTGTAAGACCAATTGCAACTATAAGCCCGCTGGTTTTATCATATCCATATGAAACCTGATAGCTTTTTCCAGCTCTTATCCCACTTGTATTAGTATTTATAGTAGAATTAAAATTAGCAACTGTTTCTCCTGTGCCAGCTTGACTTTTATCTACTGCAGAAGCATCACTCATCATTACTGTAACAAATTGTGATTCATCTTCAGCTGTTTGTCTATTATGTGCTGTAACAGTACTAACTAGTTGTTTTGCTTGGCTTCCAGTTATAATTCCTTTGTAGTTTAAAAATTTTGAATTGTATGCATCCACTTTAGCTGAATCAATTGCTCCTGTATCCATTGCGTCAGCTGCTTGTTGGTATATAAACATACCTAAACCTATAATTAAAATTGATAATAAGATAGCACCTGCTATAATAAGTGCTTTTGATGCGTTTTCCATAAAATCTTCCTCCTTTAAATTTTACTTTTGTATTTTTTATATTAATATTAGATTTCTCTAATGATAAAATCAATTTGATTTAGTTTTGAGTGTATTCAAAATATAGGTATTTAATACGATTTGTTTTTGGATGATATTCAACTTTTGTGCATTTGAATAATGCTGTTTGAAAAGCTTGCATAAATGCTTGTATTCCTTGCTGTGAAATAGATTCCATTGGTACATGACTATGCTCTTCTGAAAATGAAATTTCTATTTTTATTGAGTTTTCATTTTCTTCATAATAAATACTATTTTCTTTTTTTGGTACACCATTTTTTTCGTTATCATCTATTGCTTTGTTTATAATACTAATTAGATCTGCTGCTGATATTTCTTTATTAAGATAATTTTCATAAGTTTTATTATAATTTTCTGATAGACTTTTTATTCTTCTAGTATTATATACATAATAGCTGACAATAGCAAGTAAAATCATAAAAAATGTTAAAATTATGACAAAGTTTTTTTTCATTTGCTATTTCTTCCTTTATTATAACATAATTATTTTTAATTTGTAAATAGTTTTATAATATTACCAATAAATACTATAATATTACTTCTAAATACTATTTACAAGTAAATGTACTTAATGCTCTGCTCATGCTAATTTTGCATTTATTTCCAATAATCAGTTCTTTCTTCAAATTTCATGTAGCATACTCTTTTAGTTTTACTACTTATTTTTAAATCTACACATACATAATATTTAGTTAATAATTGGCTTTTGGGATGTCCAGAAGCATCATATATAATATGTCCACTTTCGTCTTTTGCAGTTACTTCATGTACTGCATTTTGTAATAATTTTAGTTCCATATTGTCAATTTTTTTTTCTAAGTTTTGAATATTTCCTAAGCTTCCATCTTTTATGTCTATTTGAATATACAAAGAGCTATCACTATAGCCGAGCTTGATTTTCTATTTCCATATCTTTATTATTTTGTTTCGACAAGTTTGCTAAACTAATTATGTCATGTATAGTACATAGTACTGGTGTTTCTTTACTATATTCATTTCCATTTGCATCTACAAATTTAGTTTTAAGGCTTCCTGTTCCATTTGGTTTTATGCTACCTGTTGAATTTTTTTCAGCAGCTGGATCATAGTATTTTAAGAATTGAGCATTAAATTGTTCTATTTGTGCAGCTTCCATTCTTTCATAAGCATTTGAGCTATATTCCGCATAACTAGAGAATAAATAAACTGCAAGTGAAATTAATAAAACACCAAGTAATACTCCACCAGCCATTATTAAAGCTTTTGATGCATTTTCCATATATAGCCCCTTTCTTTCTTATGCTGGTCTTGCTTTGAATTCTATATACGTTATTCTATCTGTATTACTATCACTTCTAAATTCTATAGGTTCAAATTTTCTGTTTTTAAAAGTATTTGAAGCTGCTGATAAATTTGAATATGTTGTTGCAGATGCTTCCATTTTATTTTTGATGCTTGTTATTGTACCAGCACTAAGACTTTTTTTGGTTTGCAAATCATTTAGATGTGCATTTTTTTGTTCATCTGTCATACCCGCCCAATCTTTTGCACTTTTTCCTACATTTACAGTACCAACTTTTATTGTTTGCTTACTTTCATTTAAAGGATTTTCTATTTTATTTTTATAATCTTGTATTAAGTCAGTATAGCTAGTATAGGTTGGTTTCATATATCCAGTCAAAGAAGAGCTTAAAGCACTCATATCTACTTTAAATGTGATTTTTTTGTATCCTTCATTTGTTTCTCTTTTATTATAATCATCAATTAAATTTGCTAAAGATATAAGCTCTGATCCATAAAGATCTCTATTATATGTTTCTATTTTTTTGTTATATTCTGCAAGTTTTAAAACTTCATCACTATCTGCTTCTTCTGTTTTTAAGCCACTTAAAGAATTAAACATAAATATTAATGCTCCTATAACTAATAGGGATAATAAAACAGAACCTGCCATTATTAAAGCTTTTGATGCATTTTCCATATATTATTTTATCCTTTCAAAATTTATCATTCCAAATTTATAATTTCAAATTTGCCATTTCAAAATTTATCTTTTCAAAAAATTATTGCATTGATGTCATACTATCAAATGATTCTGTCATACTTGTTAAGCCTATAAATACTAATGGTACAATTAAGTATCCTACAAATAGAAGTACCATTGGTGCGAAACCTATTACTTTACCTATTCTACCTTTTCTAGCAATTAATCTTTCGTTAGATTCTTTTCTTTTTGCTTGATAGTATTCTCTTTCTGTATCTAATTCATCAAATGCATCTGCAATTGGAATTTTTTCTACAGCTGCTTGTAAGCTTTCAACAATTCTAATAAATTGTTGATATGTAACATCTTCTTTTAGCTGTTCTAAGGCTTCCCAAGGACCACTTTCATAGTTGTTTACGCATTTGCTTATTGGTTCCTTGAAAATGTTAGCATAACGCTCTAGCCATTCTAGTATAATTTCTACGTTTACCCTTTCTATTTTCATTAGCATTAATATAATTGTATTAAACTGCATTACTTCGTCTTCCATTTCTAGTTGTCTCATTCTAGCTTGGAACATTAGCATCCAAACTGGTGCATTGTATGCAACAATTCCAAATACCATTCCAAGTAAAACTTCAAACCATTGCATTTGCTCTGTATTTACAGTTTTAATTTTTCCTAAAACTCTTTCTGCTGCCTTTTCTACTTCATTGTCTCTGCTCTCTACATAATCTTTATTTATTCTTCCTTTTTTCATAATTTCTTCAATTTGTTCTTGAGTAACTTTAGTATTTCCTCTATAATAATTAATATATTGATTATCTGACTGTGTAAGCTCCATTGCTGTTTTTTTGTCTTTCTCATCCATACTTCCCAGTATGTTATGATCTACCGTAGGGTCTGTAAATATATTATTAATTGTTATTTGGTGTAATTGTCCAAATAAGAATATTGAAACAATGAAAATTGTAATGCAAAGTATAATTCTATTAATATACAGCCATTCTATTTTATCTTTAGAAGCTGCCTCTTTCATTTTTGTTTCTAGATTTCTGTATTCTTTTGTTCCTTTTTTAGGTATAAACAAATCTACTATTTTTTTAAATAGTGGAACTTTATATATTTTTTGTTGCCATGGATTTTCTGTGTTTTTTGTATTCATTGCTGTTGAACCATTATCTTTTAATTTTCTAGTTAATATATAGCATACAAAGGTAGATAATAATAGCAAAATTTGTACTATCATACCATTTCTACCATTATAAAAGTCTTCTGTAAAGCTAAACTGAGAAATTGCCCAGTTTTTTATTGGTTCAATTGCAAGCATTGGTAATATAGCAATTATTGATAAGCTTTGGAATGTATAGTCTAATTTATCTCTTTTTAATATTTCTAGTTGCATTTCTTGTGTAATATTATTTAAGTTTTTTAAATATAAAGATGCATTATCTATTTTCCTATCACCAAATTCTTTTGTTAAGTAAGAAACTCCAGCGAATTCCTTTAAATAACTATTTGGTGCAATATCATAGTATTTTTCAAGCTCTCCTTCTGGATCGTTTGAAATTAATACTTCATAAATTTTTTCTGCTTGCCTTGACATTTCTGGTTTATCATCATCTTGTGCAACTTGGTATATTGCTTCTTCTACCATGTTAAATTCATGATAAGCATGTCTAATTTCTGAAAAGAAATCAATTTGTTCTTTTAACAATTTATTATCTAGCTTGTCTACCATACCATCTATAAATGTATCTACCATGAACAATTCGAAAATAAGTAGCATTGTCATTAATAATGTATTGTTATGTGTTATTGCAACAATTATAGCTGCAAGTGGTATTACTATAATAATTGTGTTTGTTAAAATTTTAGATGCTTGTTTTCTTGTTAAATATTCGTCATCTACATTTATAATTGCAAGTCTTCTTCTAATTTTTAATAAATATCTTTTTAAAAATGGTGTTTTAAGATAAATTATATATAATTTTTGATATACAACTTCTTTTGAAAAGGATTTTTCCTTTGTTCCTTCTCTTAATTGCCTAATTTTAGCTGCTTCAGAATCTTTAGATTTTTTGCTAATAACTAGAAAAGCTATTACAATTATTGCAAATAATCCTCCAACTCCAATCATTAGGTATTTTAGCATTTGTGCGTCCATTATCTTAAATCACCTCTTCCTACTTAAGCTTTTATTCATATTTTATGTTTCCACTTTCTTTGTTTTTCTTTTGTTCTTCTACTTTCTTTGTTTTTTTCCCTTTTATGCTTCTACTTTTCTTGTTTTTTCTTTTTTATGTTTCTATTTTCTTTGTTCTTTTCTTTTTATGCTTTTACTTTTTTTGTTCTTTTCTCTTTTATGCTTCTACTTTCTTTGGTTTTCTTCCTCTTTTTTTAGGTTCATTATTTACTGCTTTTGCTCCTGTAGCAATTTCTTGATTAGCTTCTATAATATTTTCATCTTCTAACTTAATACCCCAATTTCTTTGTAGGAAATTATTGAAACCTTCTATGTCGCTATCGTCCATGTTATTCCTCATTTCTTTAATGTTATGTTCTGATATTGGGTTTGTAAGTACATATGTACCATCATGATATTCTAATACGTTTCTATATTTATATAATTCTCTGTTTGTTGTTTTTGTAAAGAATACTGTGGCATTATCCATAAATTTATCGAATTTGCCTTCTAGTGTTTTTTCTTTTCTATGGTCAAATGTATATTCGTTTCTATCTTCAACTGGAATACATTCTGTAACTCTTTCTATGTATCTTCTTCCTCTAAAGTCTTTCACTAAGTGAATATCAAAGTTTAATACTGATACAACTTGTTCTTCTGCTGTTCTTTCATCTTTGAATACTCCAGCTCTTAACATTGAGTTACGTAAAGCTGTTACTAAGTCTGGGAATGTTTTAGCGTGGTGAGTAAATAATGTAAATTTAGATGCAACCTGTGCTGATTGGATCATCCAAGATGCTACGGGGTCGGTTGCAACCTCACCGATGATGTTAACAGAACCATCGGTTTTTTTCTGAACGTCCAAACAGTCTTGTCCAGAAACTGTTTCTGTTTCTCTCATTGATAAGATGTTTCTTGTTGGGTATATTTTTCTTAAGTGAAGCTCGAATGCAGTTTCTGTAATACGTAAGTTCATAGTTTCATATATGTTTTCAATCATTGCCATAAGCATTGTTGTTTTTCCGGCATCCTTGCTCACCAGTAAGTGATATAATTCTTGCTCCTTTTACTAAATATTTTAATAAATCTATTGCATCTTCTTTTCCTGGAAAACGTATAATTTGTTCAAGTGTGGCACGCTTTACGTCGAATTTTCTTACGAAAAATGCCCATGTTTCAGACATACTAGGTCTTACAACAACAACACGAGAACCATCTTTCATTTCATTAATTTTGAAACCATTGGTATCTGATAACTGACCTGGGTTATTGTATTTATAAATGTTTTGGCATACTCTTTTTAGTTCTGCTTCTGTACCAAATGATAAAAATGCTAAACGAATTGATTTACCATGGAACATTATCCAAATACTATCACATGCACGTGGAACTTTATGATCTGCTATTTGATCTAAATAATCTCCATCTGATTGCGCAACTTGGCTTAGGAATGATTCTGGAAGACCAGATACACCACCTGATATACCATCTATGTTCATATCTCTAATTTCATCTATACTACTATAACCTTTATAGTGTTGGTAAATTCTTTGTACTAATACATGCAATTTATCTGTGAATGTAAGTACAAAATCTTCTTCTTCATAAATTTGATCTATTTCTTCTGGTGTAATTACATAACAAGGCTTTGATTCCCCTGCTATATATTTTAAATCATCTAATTTGTATTTATTAATAAGTTCTGACATTGCTTCATAACCGAATTCATTTTTATACATATATATTATTATATCAAATTTGTCTTGTGCAGTTAAAAGTGATGGAATATCAAAAGGTATTGCTTTTGATATATTAGTTTCATTAACGCCATATTCTCGTGAAAGCAAATCAAATATAAGCTCTTTAACGTATTTTTTATCATTAACATCTCCATATGTACAACCTTTTAATGCTTGCTTTAACTCGTATTTTTTCTGTTTTCTTCTTTTTAATTCTTCTTCTGAAAGCCCTATATCATATAAATTGATTTTAGTAATTTCATCTAGTCTTCTTTTTACAAAGGCGGTCATAAGCTCTAATGTGTAAGTTTTATCGTCGACTTGTACTTGTTCTTCAACTTGTTCTTCACGTCTTTTCTTTATGAATTTAAAAACTAGAAAAATCGCTACTAAAAATACAATTCCAATTAATAGTACGTTAACCATTTTTTAGTTTTCTCCTTTCAGACTATAGTCTCATTTGTAATTCCTGTAGTTTAAAGATAATATTGCTAGAAATTTCTTTTAATTCTTTTAGAAAAATAAAATTTGTGTCTGTTTCTTCTGTAATATTTTTAGCATTAAGTATGAAATCTATTATTGTTCCTTCTGCACATGCTTCAAAAAATAAGGTATTATATGGTACAGTAGAAATTAATTTTCTTTCTCTTAAATATCTTGTAACATTTTGCTTATTGTATTTTGATGTTCTATCATATCTTCCCATTAAAAGCATTACATTATTTCTTTGATAAAAATCGTTTTGTTCTCTAAGTTGTATAAAATCATCTATTGCTTTTTGCTTTTGTGGAAAATTCATAACTACTATGTTTGACATTTGTAAAATTGCAACTTTATCTTTTGCAGGCATTTTTTTATTAACATCAACAAATATTAAGTCATAATATCTATTAGCACTTTGAAGAATGTCTGGGTAATATGGAGTAATTTTTACAAATTCTTGGAAAGAATTTGTGGCTGGTGATATTAAAATATCTAACCTATCTTTTAATATTATTTTAGAATAACTTTTTACAATGTCGTTGTTAATTTTATTACTATTTAATATTTTAATAAGTCCTTCTATACCTGAGGTTAATCCATCAACAACACTCTTAACTATTGCTCCTGAATTTCTAATTTTTTCATATTCTATAAAACAGTTTTCCAAACTAACATCATTAAAAGCTGTAGATACTATTAAAATTTTATAATTATGTTCTATTGACATATATGCAGCTATTGCTGCTAATGACAAGGTTTGGGCTGTTTCTTTTCTTTCATTGGTATAAAATGATATTATTGCCATTCTAGACAACTCCTTTTTCCATTTGCTTAAACATTTTTTCAAGTTGAGAATTTTCTTGTGGATGGTCTAAGATTTCTTGTGTAATATACATTAAACTATCTTTGTACATTTTAGATAATTTTTTTAATTTTATTTTTCGTGCTCTTTGGTTTTCTATAATTACTGATTGATCTCCCTGTTCATAAGGAAAATAAATTTTTTCATTATCCCACATTATTTTTGATCCTAAAGATATATAGTTAAAATAGTCGTCTTCTTCTTTAGTCATATCTTTTGAGAAAAATACTTTTTTTATGTGCATAGGTTCTGCAATGCCTGATAATACTTCAATTCCTCTTTTTATAGAGTAAGTATCAAAATTTGTAACAAAATAAATTTTATTTGCTGTTTTTATATCAAAGGCATCAAAGGCTTCAGGTGAATCTATATCTATAAATACATAATCATAAGCTAAGGCATCTTTATCTTCTATTCCTAAATAACCTTTTATTGCTTCAAGGCTGTAAAAGCCTACAGCTATATCTAAATCTTCATAATTTGTAATATAGGTTTTTGAAGGAGCCATTGCTGGTATTACATACTTCATTTTTTGCAAAGCTGTTGTATCTATTATTAAGATTCTTTTTTGTATTAAGGATAAAAGTTTTGCAATGTATAAAATTAAACTTGTTTTGTCAAATCCACCTATAAAGCCTATTGTTTGCATATTTGCCTCCTATTTTGGTTTATATTTTTTTATTTTGGGCTAGCTACCTTTTTATACTTTGGTAGCTAGTTTTCTTTTTGCTAGCTATTTTAGTAACTATATTTTTTTATTTGGATAGCTATATTTTTATGCTTTTATAGCACTATTTCTATTTGGATAATTATATTTTTTATAGTGTTTTTTATTTTAATAGCTTCCGCCAAGAGATTCTAAGTATTTTTGTCTTTCTTCTTGTGTTTTTTGAATATCGCTTTGAACACCGCTAGCTACATTATCTGATGCATTATCTGCATTTTCATCTATTGCATTTTTAATTGGGTTTCTTACAGCTGAGTCAATTCCTTCTTTTCTAGAGCCATATCCATTTCCACTCTTATTGTATAATCTATCCCATAAAGCTGTTTTTGCTTCTTGTAAGCAGTTTGGATCGTTTTGTATTAATACAAGGATTTCGTCACTTGGAACATATGTAATTTTTGCTGCATCTTGTAAACCTGGTTCAACATATTCTGTTGCATATAGTTTTGAGCCTGGTACTTTATAAGATTCAACAATTGCACAGTTTAGTGTTAATATTTCAGTTTCACTTAAGTTTAGCCATATTGTGCTTAAAGAGTCTACTCCATCTACGTTTGGTATTTCTATTTCTTTATGTGATACTACTATGAAATCTTGACCACTTGGCAAGGTTAAACGTATATCAACATATTTGCTTGTTTCAAGTTGTGATGGTAAAATAATCATATTATATTCTACTTTTCTAACATCACTGCTTATTATTTCATCGCTTCTTTTTACAGTAGATGTTGTTAATACACTGTTTGCATCTAAATCTACCTTTGCAATTATTGGAACTGTTGTAAGTTCTACTTTTGCGCCATTATCACTGTAATAATAATTTTCACCATCTGGGGTATCTATTGCTCTATTTTGTTGTTCACCTGTTTGTTCATTTACTTCTGATAAATATAAGGTTCCTTCTGAAGTTGTTTTTACAGTATTTCCTTTTGAATCTTGTAGTCTATAATTCATTATATTATTAACACTACTTCCAAAGGAATTACTTGGAACAGTGCCTTTATCTACTTCAATTACAGATACCATATCATCTGTAATAACTTGACCTGATTTTACACTTTGAGTTACAATACATGCTTTTTCTTTTGCACCTCTAAGTGCTTCTAATTCCTTTTTGTTATTTGTTAATTGCATAACTAGAAGTACAATTATAACTCCTGTAATTAATAATGTTATTAACATTCCTATAAGGAATGAGTTTCTTGCATTTTTTTGCATTGGATTTGTTGCCATTGTGCGTTCCTCCTTATAATTTTACATATTATCGTAATTTATTTTATTGTACTACATTTTTTTACACATTACAATGGTAAAATAGTTTTGTAACATAAATTTAACCTTTTTGTAATATTTTTGTAATATTTAGTGTAGAATGTTGGGATTGGTGGTGATGGATAAAAAAAATTAATATGCTAATGCTGTAAATTATTTTAAGTTCTAAAAAATTTTAGCTATGTAGAACATATGTTTAGGGGCGCTGTTGGGATAAACTATTGTTATAGTTTTCCTACAGCGCCCTGCTTGTGATAGTTCTTTTTCTATTTGATATAGCTTTTCAAAGAAGACTTATTTTACTATTAACTACTTAAGTTTTTCCATAACACCTTTGAGTGTCACCGACGGCCAGTGCTACTTTACATAAAGCACGACACGAAAGCCGAAGTTAGGATCGGTAGTGCCTACAGTATAGTTGCCATTGCGACTAGAAACGGGACGGTCACTGCTACTACCGTAGTTGACGAAGCTGCCACCACGAAGGACAGCGTAAGTTGTGCTACTATCTCCTCTGTTTTCTCCATCGTGAAAACCTGTTTCTGTTGTCCATTCATACATATTTCCACCTAAGTCATATATATTTTTTAATTTCGTGCTATCACTTACTCCTGTTGCCATTTCTACGTAATGTCTATAAGTATCACCATTTTCTTTTACTCCTACATAATTTTCTTTGTTATCTGTGGTATTGTTAAAAGTATAATTATCTTTCCATCCTGATGTAAAAGTTCCATATTTATAATTTTTTGCTACAGCCCAGCCATCATCGGCACTATCTTTCCTATTCATTATATGCTCTGCATATAAAACATTTGCTACTGTTATTTGACTACTGCCATTAGTACCATCATTATTAGCATAATTTCCTTTGTTAGTACTATCTTTTTTTACTACATCAGAAAGACTTGGATCTTCTGCTATCCACTCCACTATAGTGTCCCATGCTATTCCATCTACTAATTGGCTTGTTACATACGTATTTCCGCTATACATTCTTTCTGCTACTTTTTTTGCATTTTCCTGACTTATATAATTCCATGCTTGTGCTCCTTTTTTACTTACTGGCTTAAAGGTTGTTACGTTTTTTTTGTTTGCAACTGCATAAGT
>CANRKF010000033.1 GCA_947631145.1 uncultured Clostridia bacterium
ATTAAGAGGAACACAAAGAGACGAAGTTGAACGTGGTCAAGTATTAGCAAAACCAGGATCAATTCATCCACATACAAAATTCAAAGCACAAGTATACGTTCTAACAAAAGAAGAAGGTGGACGTCATACACCATTCTTCAATGGATATAGACCACAATTCTATTTCAGAACAACAGACGTTACAGGTGTTATTGAATTACAAGCTGGTACAGAAATGGTTATGCCAGGTGATAACGTAGATATGACAATCGAACTTATTACTCCAATCGCTATCGAAAACGGATTAAGATTCGCTATTCGTGAAGGCGGACGTACAGTAGGAAGCGGTGTTGTATCAGAAATTATTGCTTAATTAATTTTTAAGTAAATGTAAAGGCGTAAGGTAAGTGGCTTTGCCACTTACAAGCCATTATTGTCATAGACAACAAGGTTCCTGGGTACCCACCCACAATCTTTGATTGTGATGGTGGGTAGGATTCTTATATAAAGCATAAAAATAGCAAGGATTACAAGAAATTGTAGTATTTTGCTATTTTTTTTTGCGCTTTTAACTTTAAAAAATACTGGCTCTATCAGTGATGGGCAAAAAACTTTTAGTAAAAAAACTCATATAGTATAATAATAAGTGATTGTGTTGTAAATTTTAAAACTTATTGATATAATATTTTTAGTTTTTACATATAAGAAAAAAGTTTCCAATCAAATTTGTAACATAGAAAGGGAAAGTAGTAAAATGGATATTAAAGTTAAAAACTTAATCGATAAAGGTGTAATAATATGTGGAAAAATAGAACAAGAAAAAGGAATTGTGAGATTTAAAAGAGTAACTCCATCAGAACTTGAAAGCATATCTTCAAAAGAAAGAGCATATGCTACAACATCAATGGGAAGAGCGGTTTTTACAATTGATGAAAATGGAAAAATTCACAATTTTAAAGGTGTAAATTCGCATCTTGCAATATTGGAAATTGGACCTGCAGAATTAGTTAATGCAAAATCCATTGAATATATACCTAATGATGATGTAGATAGCTATAAAATTAGTGCAATAGTTTTTAATAATAAAAATCCAGAAATTAGAATTAATGGAACATCTCCATTAGAAGATATAGAAATTGAAGCAGATATTAACCAAAAGTTGTCATTAATAGGAGTAAAAGTACCTAAAATTCAATATGTAAGAGAATTTTCACAAGAATATAGTCTAAAATATGGACTTCCAATAAAAGTGTCAGGTAGCCTAAAAGAATTTAACTCAGATTATGCAAAACAAGATGATAAAAGAAAATTAAGATTAAAAAATAATTATGGCGAAAATTATATAGAAGAACTTACAGAAAATCAAAGACCAGAAACTATGAAAGAATACTTACAAAGAGTAGGATTTTTGTCATCAAGTGAAGTTAAAAAAAGTGTAGAAACATTAGGATTTTCAATGCAAGACTTTATTCAAGCAGTTGATAAGTCTTATTCTAGGGGGCAAAGATATGGGCAAGCAGAAAGAATAATGGATAGCCCATTTAGAATTTCGGATTTAGAAATTTGCAATTTAAATAAAAACATAGAGCAATTACAAGCTATATTTGAATTTTCAGAATCAAATAATCCTAATTTCTTTAACATTCTAGCACAAAATTTTGGAAAGAATTTAGCTACGCTTATGAATAATGGTTGGGAATGTGAAAACTTAGTACACAGGCAAGATTTTTCATTGTCAGGAGAATTTTGTGATGACTCATATTTTAATATTTTTGAAAGGCAGGAAGAAACTAAAGAAAAATATAAAAATGAACCTTATAAAGCAGAAGCTTCATTAAATGAAATTAAAAGAAAATATTCAAGTCAAGTTATGCATATAGCATCTTGCATTAGAGTTGTTCAAAAATCAATGACAATGTTGGGAAGAAATGAAGAAGCAATACAATCTGTTTTAAATAATTTTGTTCAAAACTATGTAAATAATTTAGATTACAATAAAATTTCAGAATTATTTGGAGTAGACAAAAAAACTGTTCAAAGTAAATTTATTGGAGAATTTTCGCAAGATAAAAGTTGGACAGAAAAGATGTCTGCTTTAGATAGAAAAGAAGGATTAGTTATAGATGAAGCAATATATAATTCACATATTAGTAATGAAGACTTTTATTCTACAGTTTCTAAATTAATTGCACAAAGATTAATAATTAAAAGAAAAGAAAATGAAATATCTGAAAGATAATTTAAACAGATATTAACATATAACTTAAAATTAAATATATTAATTTTAAAATATAAATATTAAAATAATTTATAAATAAGTCTTAAAATAATTTATAAATAAATTGTGAAATATTTTGTAGAATAATTGACTTTTTTAAGGTTTAATTATATACTTTACTTGCGACAAATGATATATACAAAAGTGCAAAAAAAGGAGAAATTTTTTTATGAAAAGTCTAAAGAAGGCAATTTTAACAGGGGTACTTACAGGCGTAACAATGTGTACAATGACTATTTGCTCAAATGCAACAACTGTTAAAGTTACAACAGAAACTTTAAACGTAAGAAAAGGACCATCTACTGATACAGAAGTAATAGCAATGTTATCAGAAGGCGTAGAATGTGAGCTATTAAATGAAGAAGGTAACTGGTATAAAGTTAAATATAAAAATTATACAGGTTATGTTAGTAAAGATTATGTAAAAGTAATTGGAAATACGAACAATAATCAAACAAATGAAAACAACGAACAAAACACTTCACAACAAAATAATACAAATAATAATTCAGAACAAAACAATAAAGAAGAAAATAACCCAAATAACAACACTGCAAGTAATAACTCAGAGCAAAATAATACACAACAGAATTCTCAAGAAAGTACAGAAAATAACGATTCACAAGTAAATAATGAGCAAAGCAATAATCAAGGAAATACTACTCAAGAAAGTAATACTTCGCAAAAAAATGATCCTATAACTTATAAAAAATTTAGTAGAAATACAGATGTTAAGTTATTGCCATTAATTCATTCAAGTAAAATTGGTAGTGTAAAAACAGGAACACAAGTTGTATTTATTACTGAAGCATCAGGTTGGTCGTATATTCAAACCGATTTGATTAGTGGTTGGGTTAGAAGTGATACACTTTCAGAAGAAGTAGTAACAAGCACTAATTCAAATGAAGACAATTCAGAAAAAAAAGGTTATGTAAATGAAAGTAGTGTTAATTTAAGAAAAGCTTCAGGAACAAGTAGTTCTATTATAAAAGTGTTAACCTTAAATACAGAAGTTACTATATTAGCAGAAGAAAATGGCTGGTATAAAGTAAAAGCTGGAAATAATACAGGTTATATACTAAAAGAATATGTATCAAGTTCAAAAAAGGTAACTTCAAGAAGTAATGAAACCTCAAGAACTGAAAATTCAGAAGCTGATGAGGAAGGTAATTCAAACCAAGAAAGTACAAATAATACAGCTAATAAAGAAACAACAAATAATAAAGTAAGCACAAGTAGTGAAAATACTAACTCAGCAAATAAAGTAACTACACAAGCAACATCTAGCTCAAGTAAAACAAGTACAGAAACAAAAACTAATTCAAGCACAAGCCAAACTAATAAAGTAAAGGGTACAGATATTGTAGCATATGCACAAAAATACTTAGGGTATAAATATGTATATGGTGGAGACGGTTCAAATAATACCTTTGACTGTTCAGGTTTTACAATGTATGTATTTAAACATTTTGGAATAAAATTATCACATGGTGCAAATGCACAATATAATAGTGGAAAAGGTAAAAAAATAAGTAAGCAAAGTGATCTTCAAGTGGGCGACATAGTATTTTTAACAGATTATGAAACAGGTAAAGGTATAGGGCATTGTGGAATATATCTTGGAAATGGAAACTTTATACACGCATCTACAACAACTTATACAGTTACAATATCTAGCTTAAATACAATGTATAAAGGAAGATTTTATGCTGGTCTTAGATTAGTGTAAGGTGAAAAAATAATTATAATTTTGGCAAGGTAAAAAAATAATTACAATTTTGGCGTTGTCAAACATCATATGAAATTTTGTTAATGTATAAAATCTCATAAATTTCAAACTTGTTTTTCTAGCCAAAAGTTAATTTTTCAAACAAATTAGTAAAGTTAAAAAAAGTAAGTAGTAAAGTTAAATAAAAAAGTGGGGGCAATTAGAAAGGAAAAAATTTGAAAATATCTATAAGTGCCTCTACAGGAACCATATTAGGAATTATAATGGGGCTATACTTAAAAAGTGTAGCTCTTTTTGTCTTTGCATTTATAATTGTAATGCTTACAATAAAAGCAATTTTGTCATATATGCATACTACCGCACAAACTAAAAATAAATTTATATTGCATTCTACAACAGGATTTTGTAATTTTTCGCATACAATAAAGAAATGTAAGTATATTTTAATATTTCTTATCTTTTTTACATTATTTTATACATATACAGTAGTAAGCGAAAACAATTATCAAAAAATATATGAAACTTATGCAAATAAAGAAGTGCTAGTACAAGCAATTGTAATGTCAAAACCAGAAGAAAAGGAATATAAAAATACTTATGAAATAAAGGTTACAAAAATAGAAGATATCGAAACTAAAGAACAATCTACAAAAAGTTTTAATTTACTTTGCAACATAAAAAAAGAAAACAACCTTTTAAATTATGGAGATAAAATTGAGTTTATATCAACATATAAATTACCATCTATAAAGCGAAATGAAGGTGGTTTTGACTATATGCAATATTTAAAAAACAAAAAAATAGCAGGCATAGTAGATACAACTTTAGAAGAAATTAAAGTAATAGAAAAAAATAAAGCACCTTTAACAAAAACAATCATACACAATTTCAAAAATAATTTAATTACAAAAGTAACAAAAATATTGCCAAAGGAGACTGCAGGAATATGCATAGGTCTTTTATTAGGAGATAAAACTTTAATTTCAGAAGAAGTACAAAATAATTTTAAACAAAGTAGCCTTTCACATATGCTGGCTATTTCAGGAGCACATGTATCATACATACTTCTTGGAATTACTACTTTTTTGCAAGTTTTAAAAGCCCATAAAAGGTGGAGTAAAATAGTTATTATTATATTTTTAATATTTTTTATGACCTTAGTAGGCTATACACCATCTGTTACAAGAGCATGTATAATGTCAATTATTTCTTTAATGGCAGGTATATTATTTAGAAAATCTAACATATATCAAAATTTAGCACTTAGCAGTATTATTATATTACTTATGAACCCATATTCATTATTAGATATTGGCTTTCAGCTTTCATTTGGTGGAACAATAGGAATTGTAATATTTATGCAAAAACAAGTGAAAACGAAAATACAAAATGAACTAATAATAAATAGCAACGAAAAAAATAAATTAACAGAAGATAATATTTTGAAATGTAATAGCAAACAGAACGAATTAGCAAATAATAATACTTTAATATATAATAGCGAAAAAAATGAGCAAATAAATAAATCAAAAGTAAAGTCAATAAATAAGAATAAATTAATATATAAGATTTTAGAATATATAAAAGGACTTATTAAAGTTTCTGTTTCAGCAAATTTAATAATACTTCCAATAATGATATATCATTTTAATACTATTTCAGCAACATTTTTAATTTCAAATATATTAGCATCACCAATATTAGCAGTTAGCTTAATATTAGGACTAATTTTTATAGTGTTTGTATTAATATTTAATCCAATTGCAATTATTATTTCATATATTTTAAATGTAGTATTACAAATTTTAATTCAAATTACAAATTTTACAAGCAAGCTTCCACTATCACAAATTTTAATTTCAACGCCAAAATTATGGCAAATAGCACTTTATTATTTTATTCTACTAACTTTTAAACAAAGCACAAATAATAACATTATAGATAAGGAAAACTTAGAAATAAAAGAAGTTACAAGTAATTATAATGTAAGTTTAATAATGAAAAAAATTTTTTCAAAATATCAAAAAATAATTTTAATAATAGAAATTCTAATTCTAATATTTCCGTATTTTATTAAAATACCAACTTCGAATTTAAATATAAATTTTATTGATGTAGGACAAGGCGATAGTACATTAATAGAAACACCATCTAGAAAAACAATTTTAATAGATGGAGGAGGAAGTGAGTTTGGAAGCTTTGATGTTGGTGAAAAAACTTTACTACCGTATTTATTAGATAAAAATATAATGAAGCTTGATTATATTATGTTTTCACATTTTGATACAGACCATTGCGGAGGTTTACTCACAATTTTAGAAAAAATTAAAGTTAAAAATATTATTATAAGTAAACAGGGGGAGGTATCAAGTAATTTCAAACATTTATTAGAAATTATAAGAAATAAAAATGTAAATATTATAGTTGCAAAGGCGGGAACTTCAATAAAAATTGACAAGGAATGTTACTTTTATATTTTATTTCCAGAAGACAATTTAATTTCAGAAAATGTGTTAAATAATAATTCAATAGTTGCAAAATTTTACTATAGAAATAATTTTAGTATACTTTTTACGGGAGATATAGAAAAAATAGCAGAAAATAGGTTAATAGAACTTTACAAGAATACAACTATTTTAAAATCTAATATCTTAAAAGTAGCACATCATGGTTCAAAAACATCTTCTACACAAGAACTACTTAAATTAATAAATCCACAAATTGCTTTAATTGGAGTAGGAGAAAATAATAAGTTTGGACATCCAAGTGATATTACAATACAAAATTTAGAAAAATTGCGGAACTATAATTTATAGAACAGATGAAATGGGGGAAATATCAATTAAAGTAAATAAAAATGAAATTAAAGCTAAAGTACAAATAAATTAAATTTCAATTATTACGAATTATAGCAACTAAAAAATAGTTGCGAAATATAGAGCGAAGGAGTATAATATATGAGTAAAAAAGAAAAACTAATAAAAAAATTAAAATCTAAACCAAAAGATTTTACTTATCAAGAAGCAAAAACACTATTAGAACTATTAGGATTTTATGAATTTAATAAAGGAAAAACATCAGGTTCTAAAGTTGTTTTTATACATAAAAAAGTAAATAAATTAAAGATTAAATTACATAAACCACATCCAAATAATATATTAAAATTATACCAAATAGAGAGTATTTTAGAAGGAATAAAGAGATTGGAGGAATTAAAATGAAAAATCTAATGAAATATAAAGATTTTTATGCAAGTATTAATTATGAAGATGAAACCTCAACTTTTTGGGGAAGAATTGAAGGCATTGAAGACATTATTACTTTTGAAGCTGACTCAGTAGAAGGATTAAAAAAAGAATTTAAAGAAGTGGTAGAGGAGCACTTAGAAGAATGTAAAATTTTGAATAAAGATCCACACAAACCATATAAAGGGAGCTTTAATGTACGCATAGAACCATTATTACATCAAAAGGCTACACTTTTTTCAAAGCAATTTAATATGTCGTTAAATCAATTTGTAGAAAAAGCTATTAGAGAAAAAGTTGAAAAATGCGAAAAGCAAAAATAAGTGAAAAATAATTTAATTATATAGTGAAGGGAATAAAAAAATGGCAAAATATTCAAACCAAAAAAATGGGCTAATAGAACAAGAAATAGCAGAGGCTGCACAAGAAATAAAAAATGGAAATATAGTATTATTTCCAACAGAAACTGTTTATGGAATTGGTGCAAATGCCTTAAATGAAAAGGCAGTTAAAAAAATATTTGAAGCAAAAGGTAGAGCAAGTGATAACCCACTAATTGTACATGTTTCTAATATAGAAATGGTGAAAAACATAGTAAAAGAAATAAATAATATAGAAAAAAAGTTAATAGAAAAATTTTGGCCGGGTCCACTTACCATTATTTTTAATAGAAAAAGTGAAAAAATAATACCAAATGTAGTAACTGCAAACCTTAATACAGTTGGAATTCGTATGCCAAGCAATAAAATTGCTAAAGAATTAATAGAAAAGGCAGGAGTTCCAATTGCTGCTCCAAGTGCTAATGTATCTGGAAAGCCAAGTGGTACAAAGGTAGAAGATATTATAGAAGAACTTCAAAATAAAGTAGCATATATCTTAGATGGTGGTTCTTCAGATATTGGGCTAGAATCAACAGTAATAAAAGTAGAAAATAATAAAATTAATATTTTAAGACCGGGAAAAATTACAAAAGAAGAATTAGAAGAAGTTGTAAAAAATGTGCAAATAGATGAGCATGTGCTAGGAAAAGTTGAAAAAAACGAAGCTGTTAGTTCACCGGGTATGAAATATCGTCATTACGCACCAAATACAAAATGCATAATGGTTTATAGTAAATCAAAAGAGAAAATGATAAATAAAATAAACGAACTAACAAATAAAACTACAAAGGAAGGAAAGAAAGTATTAGTTTTAGGAAGAAAAAGTAACTTAGAAAAATATATTTCTTCACAAAAATGGAATGAGGGAGAAACCTTAAATGAAATTGCTAAAAATATTTTTACACTTTTACGAAAAGTAGATAAAGAAAATGTAGATTTGGTTATCATAGAAGGAGTGGGAGAAGAGGCTTTAGGCTTAGCAATTACAAACCGTTTAATACGTGCTTGTGAATACAATTATATAATTATATAGTTGTATGAAACGCTAAAGAATATAATTATATAGTTTTATAAAAAGTTAAAGAATATAACTATATAGTTTTATAAAAAGTTAAAGAATATAACTATATAGTTTTATAAAATGTTAAATAATATAATTATATTATTTTATAAAATGCTAAAAATAATAGGAATATAAAAATGAAACTTAAATTAAAAATACAAA
Organism: uncultured Clostridia bacterium; assembly: GCA_947631145.1. Taxonomy (GTDB): domain Bacteria; phylum Bacillota; class Clostridia; order TANB77; family CAG-508; genus CAG-273. The sequence goes on from CANRKF010000033.1 coordinate 8,837, forward strand.
TAGCTATTGTGTTTTTTGTGGTAAAATTTATTAAATTATAAATTTAAAGTGAATAAAAATCCATTAAAATCCTCATACTAAATTTAAACCAATTACTAAAAGGAGAGGAGAAAATTTAGTAATGAAAAAGTGGATTCTTGGATTTATTGCGTTTATATTATTAATTATAAGTATCATTTTAGGAATATATGTATACAAAATGAATAAAACTAAAGATAGCAATATGTTAGATAATATACAATTAGCTCAAATATATAATAAAAATAATTTATTAAATGAAGTAGTTTCTACATCTTCATCAGAAGAAAAAATATCACCCAACTGCATTATAGTGGAAAAGCAATACTATAAAGACTGTGACCATATTATAAGAAATGAAAAACAGGTAGAAGATAATTTAATAAATTATACCAAAGAGGAGCTAGCCCAAAAATATAGGGGTTGGGCAATAGAAGAATTTACAAGTAATAATGTTACTGTATATAAAGAAAATGAAGGCTTTTGCCCAGAACATTATATAATTAGAGATCATAATGGAGTGCTTGCTATATACACAATTGATGAAGATGGAATAGAAACCTTAAAAGAAGATACTGAAATTTTAACTATGTATTTACCGCAAAAAGACCTTGAAAAATTTAATCAAGGTATGGAAGTAGTAGGAAGTAGCAAATTGCTAGATGTATTAGAAGATTTTGAATAAATAGGACATAACAATCAGTCAAATCAAAGCTTATGTTTAAAAACTAGGCATTTTATTGTTTTAAAGTAAAAAAATCGATAAGCATATAAACTTACCGATTTTTCGTTTATTTACTTTCAATTTTCAAATTTTCTTTCTTCAAATATCCCTGTTTATAGAAAGTTATATAATACATTACTAAAGAAAAAATTGTAGTAGCTAAAGCTAAATAATATATCCATATATCAAACTGTGGAAGAAATGCCACAGAATTTTCTGGATTAACCGCTATATTATTCCAATAATGAATTATAAAGGATGCTGCAATTGCAACATAAAATAACACTGTTGCTAATTTCCCAAACCATCTACTAGAAACTACTAGTTCTTTTCCATATAGAAAAGATGCACCTGCAATCATAGCAGCTTCTTTAATAACAACTACAATAATAATCCAAAAAGGTATAATATCCTTAAAAGCAAGAGTAAGTAAAACTGCTATTTGTGTAGTTTTATCTGCCAAAGGATCAATAAGTTTTCCAAAGTTAGTAATAAAATTAAATTTCCTTGCAATAAAACCATCTAAAACATCGGTTAATCCTGAAATAACAAGAAACACAAATGCTAAAATATACTGCTCTTTTAAAATAAAATATATAACAATTGGAATTAGGAAAAATCTTGCTACTGTTAGTATATTAGGTATTTGCTTTGCCATAAAATATCTCCTTATTTTCTGTATATAATTTTTATATTTACTTATTTTTTGTATGTATTTATATGTTCATTTATTTTCATATTTAACTATTTTTCTACATTTAGCTCTAAATTCGAATCTTTAAGTGTAACATCAACGGTTTGACCATTTGTTAGTTCACCTCTTAAAATCATATCAGAAAGTGAATCTTCTAAATATCTTTGAATTGCTCTTCTTAAAGGCCTTGCACCATATTTAATATCAGTACCTTTTTCAAGCAAGAATTTTTTAGCATCTTCAGAAACATTCATATAAATATTCTTATCAGCTAAAGCTTTTTTGGTATCTTCTAACATTAAATCAACTATTTGTAATAATTCCTCTGAACTTAATTGCTCAAAAGTTACAATTTCATCTATTCTATTTAAAAATTCAGGTCTAAAAGTTTCTTTTAAACTATTCATTATTTTATCTTGATCCACACGTGAACCACCAAAGCCAATAGAATTAATATTCAAATTAGAACCTGCATTAGATGTCATAATTAAAATAGTATTTTCAAAACTAATAGTATTTCCTTGACTATCTGTTAATCTACCTTCATCTAACACCTGTAATAAAATGTTGAAAACATCTGGATGAGCTTTTTCAATTTCATCTAATAAAACAATAGAATAAGGGTTACGTTTTACTTTTTCTGTTAATTGACCTGCATCATCATATCCTACATAACCAGGAGGTGAACCTATTAATTTAGAAGTAGAATGACTTTCCATATACTCAGACATATCTACACGAATAATAGAATTTTCATTTCCAAACATTTCATAAGCAAGGGATTTTGCAAGTTCTGTTTTACCAACACCAGTAGGTCCAACAAATATGAAAGAAGGTGGCCTTTTGGTACTTTTTAAACCTGCACGACTACGACGAATTGCTCTTGAAACTGCTTCAACAGCTTTATTTTGACCGATAACTCTTTTATGTAAGTTGGCTTCCAAATTTAACAATTTTTGAGTTTCTGCTTCAGTAATTTTTTTAACAGGAATTTTAGTCCAACTTTCAATTACTTCTGCAATATCTTGAACAGTTAAATTTTTAAGTGTCATTTTTTCATTTAAACTATCTATTTTTTCTATTAAGCTACATTCTTTAGCTTTAAGTTCTGCAGCTTTTTTATAATCTTCAGTAGAATCAGCAAGAGCTGCTTCTTCTTTTTCTTCTTGAACAGCTTTTAATTCATTTTTTAAAACTTCTAACTCATATAATTCTTTATTATTTAAATTAATACGAGAGCAAGCTTCATCTAAAATATCAATAGCTTTATCAGGCAAAAATCTATCATGTATATATTTTTCAGACATAATAACAGCTTGTTTTATAACATCAGTTGAAATTCTTACTTTATGATAATCTTCATAATATTTTTTAACTCCAGCTAAAATATCAATAGAATCTGTTACAGAAGGTTCTTCTACTATAATAGGTTGAAATCTTCTTTCTAATGCACTATCTTTTTCAATATATTTACGATATTCCTTTAAAGTAGTAGTTCCTATTAATTGAATATCACCATTAGAAAGAGATGGCTTTAAAATATTTGCAGCATTCATAGAATGTTCTGCATCACCTGCACCTATAATATTATGAATTTCATCAATTACTAAAATAATGTTACCAGCTAGTTTGCATTCATCAATAATAGCTTTCATTCTAGCCTCAAATTGACCTCTAAATTGAGTACCTGCAACTACAGCAGTCATATCTAATAAATACACTTCTTTGTTTAATAATTTAGCAGGAACCATACCTTTTGCAATTTTAATTGCTAAACCTTGTGCAATAGCAGTTTTACCAACACCGGGTTCACCAATTAAACATGGATTATTTTTACTACGCCTATTTAAAATTTGAATCATTCTTTGAATTTCTTTATCTCTACCTATAACCATATCAAGCTCACCATTTTTAGCTTTTAAAGTTAAATTAGTACCGTAAGTTTCCAAAGTTTTTCTTTTTTTATTCTTTTTTTCTTTATCTATTTTTACTTTTTTCTTTTCTGTAGAAGAGCTATCAGAGCTAGTACTTTCACCATTATTTTTACCAAACATATTAGAAAAAATAGAGCCAAGTGGAATGGCGCTAAAAGAAATAGGCATGCCAACATTATTTTCTAAATCTTCTAATTCTTCTGGATCCATATCATTCATTTGCTCAGATATACTGTCCATATCTATATTTTCAGCCATAGTGCTTACTATACTTTCTATTTGTTTAGACATATTATCTAAATCTTTTTCGGTTAAATTATTATTTTTCATAAGATTTTCTAATGGGTTAATTCCAAGATCTTTAGCACATTTAGTACAATAACCTTCAAGCTTTGTTTTCCCATTTTCATCTTGTTTATTTACAAAAATAACAGCTGTATTTTTATTACATATTGAACATAACATAAATTAAAAAAATCTCCATTTCTATACACTATATAAATTTACTATTTTCATAACATATATAATACCGCAAAATAAATAATAAGTCAATGGGGATTAGGTAAAAGGGCCGGGTTCAAATGCTTATTTTTTAGTACTTAGGGGCAAGTTATAATAAAGCAAGAATAATTTTTACAATATAAACGAAATTTGAACGTTAAGTCAAAAGTTAAATGCAATTCTGTAAAGTAAATGCAAATTATACGAAGGCATATAAGAAGCTTGATTTTTAGCAAATAATGGAGTAAAATAGTATATAGATATATATAATGAGATTATAATTGAAAAATAATTAAAGTATTTTAAACTATGTAGAATCTTTTAATAAATACAAAGTTTATAGGTAACTTTGTAAAAAACTTATTATACAGGGAAAGGTTCTTAGTTTGAAAAAAATCAAGCTTTCATTTCTATGTGTGTCTTGAAAGCGAAGCGAGAAAGACATAATTTTTAATTTGAAAGAATAAAAATTCATAACTATGTGTTTGAACGAAGCAAGAAAGGGATGGAATTAAAAATGAAAAATCCTAAAATAATATATATTTTAATTGGAGTTTTTTGTTTATGTGCAATAATAGCTGGAATTTATGCACAGTTTTTTGTTAGTGAAGCAGATAAACCAAGTATCATAGTTCCAACCTTTAATACTGAGGAAGGTAGCTCTAAAACAGAATTAACGCAAGATGAACTTAAAGAACAGTTTTCTAGCCTTTTAAATAATCAGTTTGAAAAAGGAGATTATGATACTACTAACATACAAAGAATAAATCCAGATAAAGATATTGTTTATGCTACTGCTAATCTTCAAAGAAGCAAGGAAAACTATGAAATGAATGTCTGCTTACCGGGAGTTAATATAACTGGTGATGTTGTAGGAAATTTTAACAATATTACTCAAAAAATTTTTGCAAATAAGGCATCTGAAATTATTAATGATAAAGATATAGAAAGAACAATATACAATGTAACTTACGAAGCCTTTATTAATGGAGATATTTTATCTGTAGTAATAAGCTCAAATTTAAAAGAAGGAAATAACCCTCAAAGGGTAATGATACAAACCTATAATTATAATTTATCTACAGGAAAAAAAGTAGAAGCTCAAGAATTAATATCACAAAAAAATATTATTCAAAGTGATTGCCAAAAGAAAATAAATGATACAATAAAAAATGCACAAGAACAAGCACAAACTTTAGTACAAGAAGGATATCAAGTATATAATAGAGACTTAACAAGTTCAATATATCAACTAGCAAACTTAACTACATATTTTTTAGGACCAAATGGTAGTTTATATATAATTTTTGCGTATGGTAATCAAAACTATACATCAGAAATGGATATAATTTTATATGAATAGAGGAATTTTATGTCAAAGAATTTACTTATTACAGAAAAACCATCTGTAGCAGTAGAGTTTGCAAAAGTTTTAAATTGTGAGAAAAATAGAAAAGATGGATATATAGAATCAGAAAATTGGATTATTACGTGGTGTGTAGGGCATCTAGTAACTATGAGTTATCCAGAAAAATATGATGAAAACCTAAAGTTTTGGAGACTAGATACCCTTCCTTTTATGCCAAAAGAATATAAATATGAAATAATTCCAAATGTAGAAAAGCAATATAATATTGTAAAAAGCCTACTATTAAGAGAAGATGTAGGCTGTATTTATGTTGCAACCGACTCAGGAAGAGAAGGAGAATATATTTATAGGTTAGTAGAAAATCAAATAGGTTTAAAAGAAAAACAAAGAAAAAGAGTGTGGATAGATTCTCAAACAGAAGAAGAAATAAAAAGGGGAATTAAGGAAGCAAAAGACTTAGAAGAATATGATAGTTTATGTAATAGTGCTTATTTAAGAGCAAAAGAAGACTATTTAATTGGAATTAATTTTTCAAGGCTTTTATCTATTATTTATGGAAGGCGTATGGCAAAAGAAATAGGTGAAGAAAAAGTTTCTATTTCTATAGGCAGGGTTATGACCTGTGTACTTGGTATGGTAGTGCAACGAGAAAGAGAAATAAAGAATTTTGTAAAAACACCATATTATAAAATAATAGGAGAATTTGGCGAAGAAAATAGTTCTTTTAAAGCAGAATGGAAAGTAACAGAAAATTCTAGCGTTTATGAATCTCCAAAACTATATAATGAAGCAGGTTTTAAAAAAGAAGCTGATGCAAAAGAATTTATATATAATTTAAAAGATAAAAAAGCAGTAATTTTAGATATTAAAAAAACTAAAACTAAAGAAAATGCACCTCTTTTATTTAATTTGGCAGAAATTCAAAATGAAGCCTCAAAAAAATTTAAAATAAAACCAGATGAAACACTAGAAATAATACAAAATTTATATGAAAAGAAATTAGTAACATATCCTAGAACAGATGCTAGAGTGCTATCTACAGCAATTGCTAAGGTAATATCTAAAAATTTAAATGGTATAGCAAAAGGTTTTAAAGATGAAGAAATACAAGGCTATATTAAAAAAATGGTAGAAGAAAAGTATTCTACCAATTTAGTTGGTACAAAATATGTAAATGACAGCAAAATTACAGACCACTATGCTATTATTCCAACAGGACAAGGCTTTGAAAACTATAATAATTTACCGAACTTACAAAAGCAAGTATATAAAGTAATTGTAAAAAGATTTTTAAGTATTTTTTATCCACCCGCAGAATATAGTAAAATTTCTGCTACAATTGAGGTAGAAAAAGAACAATTTAATGCAAGTGGAAAAGTATGTGAAAAATTAGGATATTTAGAAATTGTAAAAAGTAAACTAAAAGAGGAAGCTAAGGAAGAACCAGAACAAAATAGCTTGGAAATTTTAAAAAAATTAAAAAAAGGCCAAGAAATAAAAGTTATTAACTATGAAATAAAAACTTCAGAAACAACACCACCTACAAGATATAATTCAGGATCAATGATTTTAGCTATGGAAAACGCAGGTAAGTTAATAGAAGAAGAAGAACTAAGAGAACAAATAAAAGGTGCAGGAATAGGAACAAGTGCAACAAGAGCAGAAATTATGAAAAAATTAGAAAGAATAGGGTATATTGTAATAAATTCAAAAACTCAAATAATTACTCCTACAGTAAAAGGAGAAAAAATATACGATGTAGTATATAATTCTATGCCAGATATGTTAAACCCAAAATTAACAGCAAGTTGGGAAAAAGGCTTAGAAATGGTAGCCAAAAAAGAAATTGAACCAGAAGAATTTATGACTAAATTAGAAAGCTATATTAATTCTAAATTCAACAAATTAGTAATAAAAAGATAAACAAAGGAAGGAGAGTATGGTATTTATAATATCATACAAGAAAATGGTTGAAAAATAATTACATTTTTTTCTAACCAAATTTGTACCTTAGGGAGGAATGATAGTAAATATGAGTATTGGTATTGCATTTTCCGGTGGCGGAGCAAAAGGAGCAGCACATATAGGAGTTTTAAAAGTATTAGAAAAAAATAATATAAAATTATCAGCCTTTACAGGGGCTAGTATTGGAAGTATAATAGCTACTCTTTATGCAATGGGATATACAGCAGATGAAATGTTAAAATTATTTCAATATTTTTCAAAAAGCATACTAAAGGCAGATTTTAGATATTTATTTTCTAATTTAAAAAATACAAAAAGTATTTTAGGGCAGGGAATTATTTCAGGAGAAGATATAGAAGAAATTATTAACGAATGCGCAAACCTAAAAGGATATAAATACATAAGAGATATTCCAAATCCAATTTCTATTACTTCAGTAGATATTATAACAAAAAAAGAATGTATATTTACAAATAAAGCTCCAAATGAATTAAAATATACTGCAAAATCAGGAAAAAATTTATTAGAAAATAACAAGGATATACTAAAAAATAAAGAATATACTAAAAAAGAATACATAACAGATATAGAAATAGGAAAAGCAGTAAGAGCAAGTTGTAGCTATCCGGGAATTTTTGCACCTTTGGAGTATAAAAATTATAAATTTGCAGATGGAGGAATACTAAATAACATTCCAACAAATGAATTGCAATTACTTGGAGCAGATAAAATATTAGCAGTACGATTTCCAGCAGAAAAACACGAAAATCCTGAACGTGCTATAGATGTACTATTTAGATGTGTTGACCTTGCTTTTGAAGCTAGAGATGAAGAAAAAATACAAAATAGTAATTATATTCTTGATATAATTTTACCATCTTCAGCAGTATTTGATATGAAAAAAATTAATTTTTGTTATGAAGCAGGATATAAATTAACAAGTCAAAATATAGAAGAAATAAAAAGAGCTCTAAAATAATAGAGTTCTTTTTATAGGCACTTTACATTCTATTCTTTTCTCGCTTTTCTCGCTTTACTCTTTATTCTTTCAAATTACATTCACCTTTTATGGAAAGAAAACATAATATATAGCAAAAATGAAAAGAAAGGGTGAAATAAAGATGTCTAGTTACATAATAGAAGGTGGTAAAAAACTAGAAGGTGAAGTAACAGTATCTGGCTCGAAAAATGCTTCTCTGCCAATAATTGCAGCAACAATATTAAATAAGGGCATTACTAAACTATATAATATTCCCAATATTCATGATACACAAATAACTTTAGAAATTTTAAAATATTTAGGTTGCAAGATAAAAAAGAATCATGGTAAAATAGAAATCAATAGCAAAAATATTATAAGAAAAGATATTCCAGAACATTTAATGAATCAAATGCGTTCAACAGTAATATTAGCAGGAGCAATTATAGGAAGATTTGGAGAAGCTAAGTTTTCATATCCAGGGGATTGCGATATTTGATTGATGCTATCTGCAAGTATAAGATAAATGAGTGGATTAGAGAAATAACAATGAAAGAAAATAGTGAAAAAATAAAAGAAATTTTAAAAGAAAATGCTAATATTATTCAGCTAGATACATGGATTGAAGAATTAAGAAAAAGCAAGTATTTAAATGACTTGCTTTGATTTTTTGCCTTAAAAAATATCATATTTAACTATGATGAGAATATTTTTTAAGAGAGGTGGTGTACTTGAATGAAGAAAAAGACAAATTAGATAAACAAAAGAGTAAAAAAGATAAATTGCCATTTGCAGTATTTATTTGTCCAAAATCAAATGATGGTGACATTCAAGATTATAAACAGGTATTCACCGATATTATTTCTGATAGAATAAAACAAAAATTCAAATAAAAATCTAGAACAAAAATTCGTAAAAGCATTGAAAAAGATCTAAAAATATGATATAAATAGAAACAATAAAAAATATTCTGAGTTGTTTGTAATTTCCAAATGACTTGAAAAAGAGAGGTATAAAATGGGACAAGATAGTGAATTGAAATTATTTGAGAACAAAAAGATTAGAGTTAAATGGGATGAAGACCAAGAAAAATGGTATTTTTCTGTTGTTGATGTTGTTGCTGTTTTAACAGAAAATGATTATCAAAAAGCAAGAACTTA
>CANRKF010000034.1 GCA_947631145.1 uncultured Clostridia bacterium
TTTTAGGTGGCTGAAAATTATATGTTACAAAATAACTACAAATATGCTGGAATATTGCAAGAAAGTCAAGAAATAGCGAAAAATAACAAACTTGGCATTTGGAGTGATAAAACAAATAATCTACAAAACAATGAAAGCAAAAATCAAATAGCTGAAGATAACAAGGTAAATAACGAAAGTAATAATTCATTTTATTTAATTCTAGGCATTATATTAGTAGTGATAATAAGCATATTTAATTTAGTATATATCAAAAGAAAAAATAACTCAACAAAATAATAACAGAATATTTAAGAAAAGTAAATAAGTTAATAAAAATATAAGTAAAAAAATTACAGTTGGCAACAATTTGTAGTCAACTTAAAAGTTCTAAAATTTTTAAGTAAATAACTTAAAATTTTAGAACTTTTTACATATAATAGCAACAATAAAGCAACACAAAAAAGAAAATACTATTGATACCTTGACTTAAATATGGTAAATTGGAGGTATATCATGCAAAAACAAAATAATGAAAAACGAGTAGTAATCTATTGCAGAGAAAGTAGAGATGACTATGGCGAAAACTATGAAAGAATAGAAACACAAAGAGATTTGCTTATAAAATACTGCAAAAGTCATGGGTATACCAATATTGTAGATATTATAATGGATGATGATAAAAGTGGAACAGACTTTAGTAGGTTTGACGATATAAAAGAAAGAGCAAGAAAAAAAGAAATAGATGTAATAGTTTTTAAAAACTCTGCAAGACTTGGAAGAAATCAAAGGGAAGCATTAGAATTTGTAGAATATTTAGAAGAACAAGATGTAGAAATAATATTTGAAGACGAGCAATATAATGAGGAAATGTTTGGATTGTATGCATGGTTTAATGAAAGAAGAGCAAGAGATGACAGTAAAAATATAAGAAGAAATTTGAGGCACAAAATAGAAGAAGGAGATTTACTTGTGAAAGCTATATATGGTTATAATAAAGATGGAAAACAACTAGTTATAAATAAAGAAACTTCCTCCATAGTACAAGAAATATTTGAGCTATATTCTAAAGATTGGGGGTATAAAAAAATTGCAACTTATTTAAATAAAAAAGGTATACCCACTCCATCAGAATCTAGAAATTTTGCCAATGCAAAACAAGCAGAGAACTGGCAGGCACAACATGTAGTAAGGATTTTAGATGATAGAAGATATATTGGAGACTATGTTGGAGGACACACAGAAAAATTAAGTTTTAAGTCTAAAAAAACAAGAGTAAAACCTGAGCAAGAATGGACTATTATAGAAAATCATCATGAACCAATTATTGATAGGAAGCTATTTGAAAAAGTGCAAGAAATACGAAAGAAAAGAAAAAAGGAAAGTGACAAAATAAATAACGGATTTAAGTTTGTAGATGCAGAAAACAATCTATATTCCGGACTTTTATATTGTGGTAGATGTGGAACTCCAATGTATAAAAGAAAAGGAACAAGTGGCACAAGAAAAAGACCAGATAGTTACCTTTGCAAAAAATATTGTAATGAAGGAGCTATTAAGGAAGATATAAGGAAAAATTATGGTTGTACACCACATAGAATGAGAATTGAATATTTAGATCAAATTGTAAATGCTTATATAGAGAATTTAGTAAGTAATCCAGAATTTAAAAACTTTGTTATGAACCATACCAAAGCAATTTCCACAAATAAAGTTACACTAGAAAAAGATTTAAATAAATCTAAACAAACATTAGAAAAATTAGAAAAACAATTTAAACAAGTATACGAGGATAAGTTAAATGACCTAATACCAGAGTTTATATATAAAGATAAAAAGCAAGAACTAGAAAAAAAGATAAAATACGAAAAAGAAAGAATGCAAGAAGTAGAAAGCAAATTCAATACTTTAAACAAATTAGAAGATAAAGAAGATTTAATATTTAAAGCAATAGATGATATTAAGAAAAATGGACTCACAAAAGAAGAATTATCAAGGCTATTTGATAAAATAGTTGTATTTGCTCCGAAAGAAATAACAAAAGAAGAAAAAGTCTTGTATAACCTAAATGATATAATGTATAATGAATTATATGAAAACGGAGGGCTAGCATTTCATTTAAAATTTATGTACCCACAAACTATCACAAACAGGTGGATGTGATATTGGTTCAAGGCCTATAGACTTACATTTAAGAGCTTTTGAAAAATTAGGAATAAATATTTTGGAAGACTCTGGATTTATTACATGTAAGTGTGATAAAATAATAGGGGCAAATATAAATTTAGATTTTCCAAGTGTAGGTGCAACAGAAAATATTATTTTGGCAAGTATTTATGCAGAGGGCACTACACAAATTACAAATGCAGCAATGGAGCCAGAAATTGTAGATTTAGCAAAATGTTTAAATAAAATGGGAGCTAAAATAGAAGGTGCAGGAACCAATGTTATAAAAATTACAGGAATACAAAAATTAAAAGATATTAGTTATACTGTAATGGAAGATAGAATTGAAGCAGGTACCCTTCTTTGTGCAGGAGCTATTACAGGAGGAAATATTTGCTTAAACTATAAAACACCAGAACATATTGCACCATTAATAAATAAGCTTGAAGAAGCGGGTTGCAAAATAAACATAGAAAATAAAAAAGTATTTATGCAAGCACCAAAAAAATTAAAAGCAGTAGATATCAAAACAATGCCTTATCCGGGCTTTCCAACAGATTTGCAATCTGTTTTAGCAAGCACATTAGTTATTTCAAAAGGCACATCTGTTATAGTAGAAAACATTTTTGAAAATAGATATCGTTATGTACCAGAGCTAAAAAAAATGGGAGCTAAAATTACTATTGAAGGAAAAACAGCCATAATAAATGGAGTTAGAAAACTATCTGGTGCAAAAGTAAAAAGTACAGACCTAAGAGGTGGAGCTTGTTTAGTTATAGCAGGACTTGTAGCCAAAGGAATTACAACAGTAACTAATGTAGAATATATTTTAAGAGGATATGAAAATATAGATAAAAAGTTAAACAAACTAGGAGCAAAAATAATTTTTAAAGAAGGTGAGAATTAAAAATGGCAAGAAAAACCAAGGAAAACAATAGAAAAAATACCAAAGAAGAAATGGCTTTAGATTTAGATAAAGAAATTATAATTGGTATAAAAACTCTGCCAGAGCAAAAGGCTCCAAAAAAAAATAAATCAAAATCAAAAAAGCAAATAGAAAAAAATTATAATACAAGTAAAGAAAAAAATAAAAACAACAAAGCTAAAAGTAAGAAATTAAAAAATAATGAAATAAAAAGTAATAACACAAAGAAAAATTCTAAAAAAAGCAAAAAAAGTAAATCAAAAGAAGAAGAGCTAGAATTTGACTTAAACTTAGGAATAGAAGACGAAAATATAAAAAATAAAAACAAAAAGAAAAAGAAAAGCGCAAAACAACAAGAACTAGCTAAAAAGAAAAGAGAAATAGTATTTAGAATTGTTAAATATACCACATTGGTAGCTATATTAATTGGAGGAGGAATTTACTTTTTATTATCGCCATATTTCAATGTTACTCAAATAAATGTATTAGGAAATGAAAGAATTACAAAAGAAGAAATAATAAGTATTTCAGAAATACAATTAAACGAAAATACTTTTAAAATTCAAGGTAGTAAGGTTCAGCAAAACATTAAGCAAAATGCGTATATAGAAAAAGTATCTGTAAAAAGAAAATTACCAAATGAAATAGAAATAACGGTACAAGAAAGAAAACCAACTTTTATGCTTTCTTTTGCAAATGCATACATTTATTTAAATAATCAAGGCTATATGTTGGAAGTTTCAAAAACAGAGCTTAAAGTTCCAATAATTACAGGATTTTTAACAAAAGAAGAAGATTTACATGTAGGAAATAGGTTATGTAGTGAAGACTTACAAAGAATGGGACAAGCTTTACAAATTATGAAATCAGCAGAAAGTAATGGAATTGAAAACCTAATAACTAAAATTAACATTGAAGACAAACAAGATTATATACTAGAACTAAAATCTGAAAAGAAAACAGTACATATAGGAGATAGCTCAAATTTAAGTACAAAAATGTTATACATTATTAGCATTTTAAATGAAAATAAAAATGTAGAAGGTGAAATTTTTGTTAATACAGACTTAAACAACAAAGGTGCTGTATTTAGAAAGAAAATATAAAAATGTCGCTTCAGGGACGTTTCTTAACGCGACAAAATGTCGCATCGGGGACACATGTTTAATAACATCTTTCCCAAAAACAACAAAGGTCGCATTAGTGACACATGTTTAACAATATCTGTCCTAAAGGCGACAAAATGTCTCATTAAGAAACGTCCCCAAAGCGACAAGGTTTATAGGTAAAACCAATAAAACCTAAATATATTATGCAAGGGAGAAATAACAAATGCATAAAAAACAAATAGCAATCACTTTAGGAGTAATGTGCTTGGCTTTAACTGCCTCCATTGTTATTCAAATAAAAACTGTATCTGATAGCAATACTCCAGTTTCACAATCTTTAAAAGAAAATAGTTTAAGAGATGAAGTATTAAAGTGGAAAGAAAAATATGACGAAGTATATGATGAAGTAACAATTTCTTCTGAAAACTTAGAAAAAATTAGAAAACAAGCAACACAAAATGATACCACCTCTATGGCTAAACAACAAGAAATTACTTTAAATAATATGTTATTAGGTCTAACCGAAGTTACAGGGCCGGGCTTAGAAATAACTTTAGCAGATAATAATACAGGCTTAAATCAAGAAGGATCAGAAGTGTTAGATATAAGTTCTCAAGTCGTACATAATGATGATTTATTACAAGTAATAAATGCATTAAATAATGCAGGAGCAGAAGCAATTTCTATTAATGGGCAAAGAGTAGTACAAACCAGTAGTATTACGTGTGAAGGAAATGTTATAAAAATTAATGGGCAAAGAATAAGCTCACCATTTATAATTAAAGCAATAGGCTCTCCGGGACTACTTTCAGGTTCTCTTAACATGATAGGAGGCTACCTTTACCTTATGAAAGAAGATGGAGTAAAAGTAGAAACTAAACAAACAGAAAGCACTACAGTAGAAGCTTATAATGGTGTTATTAGTTACAAATATATAAAACTAAAAAAGTAGAATATTTATAACAAAATTGTTTTTTAGAAAATATTATGAAATTTGTTTAGTTAATATTTTAAAAAAATACACTTTTATATATAAATAAAATAAAGTAAGGCAATAAAAAGTAACGAGGTGAAAAAATTTTGAAAAAAGAAAATAAAAATAAACTCATAATAAATATTATAATTTCTGGAATGTGCCTTATATTTTTTGCGGTTATGTTTATGCAATTTAAAACCATAGAAGAAACAGACATAACAGCAATAGAAAATATGAGAGAAACTGAATTAAGAACAGCTATGGCAGAATGGAAGGGAAAATATGAAGAAGCACAAAAACAGTTAGAAGAAAATCAAAAAAGTATACAAAAATATTTAGAAACTATTAGTGATAATGGTGAAGCTTCAGAATTAGTAGATAAAGATTTAGAAGAATCCAATATGAAACTTGGAAAAACAGACATATATGGAGAAGGCCTTGTAATTACATTATCGGATACTGAAGAATACATAATAGATACCTTCGATTTAATAGACTTAATAAACGAATTAAGATATGCAGGAGCAGAAGCCATTTCTATAAATGATGTGCGTATACTTAGCTCTAGCTATGTTTCACAACCAAAAGAAGGCTTAACTATGATTTCAGGTCAAAGAGTAACATCACCATTTGTAATAAAAGTTATTGGAAATCAAACCTATCTATCAAGTAGTTTGAATTTAAAAGATAGTGGCTACATAGATAGAAATAGAGCTCGTGGAATGAAAATAGATTTACAAACTAAAAACAATGTTCAAATAGTAAAAAGCACTAATGATAGAGAAACAAAATATATGAAAGTGGAGGAAAAATAATATGATTTTAATTGCAATAGTAATTGGATGTATTTTAGGTGCAGTAATTGGAATATATGCACCAATGGTTTCATACACATATTCAGGATATTTAGCAATAGCTATAATAGCAGCACTTGATTCTGTATTTGGAGGAATAGCAGCAACCTTAAAGAAAAATTTTGATTTAAAAATATTTGTAACAGGCTTTTTTGGAAATGCAATTTTATCTATTTTGCTTACATATTTAGGCCAAAAGCTAAATGTAGATATTTATTTAGCAGCAATAGTAGTATTTGTTGGCAGAATGTTTAATAATTTAGCAATTATTAGACGTTATTATTTAAGTGTATGGGAAAATAAAATTACTGTCCAAAAAACAGAAAAAGTTAGCGAAAAAGAAGAAGAAAAACAATAAAAATATATCATATTATGTAAAAAACGACATCATATGTGCAATATTACTAATATTTCAAAAACGTTACAAAAATATTACAAAATTGTTACGAACCTATTGACTTTTTTTTCAAAATGTAATATTCTTAAGCCAGTGTTAAATAGCAAATTTTTTAAAGCGATATATGCACATATGACAAGCAATATTGTAGGCAAGCAAAATGGGGGAATGAGCCTTGGCAATTGGAGATGTAATCGTAGGAATAGACATTGGAACTTCAAAAGTTAGTTTAGTAATTGGAGAAGTTAATAACTTTAATCAAATTGAAATCATTTGCACTTCTAGTCATAAATGTAATCGGAATTCAAAAAGGTAAAATTATAGATGAAAATGAAATTGCCAGAGTAATTCATCACTCTATAAAAGAAGCGGAAGAAGAAGCTGGCTTAAAAATAAATTCTGCATATCTAACTATTCCAGGAAAATATGTTACTATAGTACAAAATAGTATTTCAAAAGAAGCCAAAGATAAATATGCAGGAATTTCAGCAAAAGATGTTACTTCAAGTATTATGCAGGCAAAAGATATTGACATTCCAGAAGATAAACAAATTATAGATGTTGTAGAAAATCAATTTATTCTAGAAAATGGAAAAATAGTATCAGACCCAATTGGAAATTTAAGTGGAAGCTTTACTCTAAAAGCACAAGTTATTTTAGCAGATAAAGACTACATGAGGCAAATAGCATCTGTTTTTAGAAAAGCAAATTTAGATATAGATGGTTTAGTACCAGTAACTTTAGCACAAAGAAGCATAATTTTAGATAGTAATGAGTTAAATGATAATGTAATGTTATTAGATATAGGAGCAGGAAATACAGATATTGGAGTTTTCGAAGGACCTAACTTTGTATACACAAACACAATTCCACTAGGTGGAGATAGCATAACCAACGATATATCCTTAGTATTAAATATTTCAGAAGAAGAGGCAGATAGGTTAAAAAAACAATATGGTTTAGCTCTAAAATCCTTTATAGATAACGACAATGAAATTTTACTTACAACCTGTAAAGATGAAAACGGAAAAAAAGTAATCCGTAGTTCACAATTAATAGAAATAATTGAAGCTAGAATAGAAGAAATATTTTCTCTTGTTAATAAAGATATTACAATGCAGGGAATTAAATCAAGAATTAACAATGTAATCTTAACAGGGCAAGGAATTACAAATATAAACAAAAGTGATGTGGCAGGAAAAATAATTCTAAACATTCCAGTTAAAATAGCAACAGGCAGACTAATTAGTGTAGTAAGGCCAGAATATAGAACAGCATATAGTTTAGTAAAATATATTGCATCAAGGCAATTTGTAAAAACAGTTGGAAGTAATATAGACTCTGATTCAGAAGAAAATTTCTTTCAAACTGTTTTTGAAAGAATTAAAGAATTTTTCTATTCATGATTTTAATTTTAAAAAGATATTATTTTAGTAGAAAAACTACTAAGAAAAAATTAGGAGGAGATAAACTTTATGATGATTGATAGTAATGTAGAAGATGGGGCAATGTTAGATGGAACAGCAACAATCAAAGTAATAGGTGTAGGTGGCGCAGGAAATAATGCTGTAAATAGAATGGTAGAATCAGGAATTAAAAATGTTGAATTTATTGCAGTAAATACAGATAGACAAGCTTTATTACTTTCAAAGGCAGCATCTAAAATACAAATTGGAGAAAAAATAACAAGAGGCTTAGGAGCTGGAGCCAATCCAGATATTGGAGCTCAAGCAGCAGAAGAAAGCAAAACAGAAATAGCAGAAGCACTTAGAGGAGCCGACATGGTATTTGTAACAGCAGGAATGGGTGGTGGAACTGGAACCGGTGCAGCACCAATAGTAGCAGCTTGTGCAAAGGAAATGGGAATATTAACAATTGGAGTAGTAACAAAACCATTTACCTTCGAAGGCAAAAAAAGACTAGCTCAAGCAGAAAGAGGAATTGAAAGCCTAAAAGGTAAAGTAGATACCTTAATAGTTATTCCAAACGATAAATTATTACAAGTAATAGATAGAAAAACATCTATTGTAGAAGCCTTTAAAATGGCAGATGATGTATTAAGACAAGGTGTTCAAGGTATATCAGATTTAATTGCAATTCCGGGTTTAGTAAACTTAGACTTTGCAGATGTAAAAACTATAATGCTAAATACAGGAATGGCACATATGGGTATTGGTAGAGCTTCAGGAGAAAGTAGAGCAGAAGATGCAGCAAAACAAGCAACTCAAAGTCCATTACTTGAAACTTCAATAGAAGGAGCAAGAGGAGTTATTATCAATATTACAGGTGGTAGCAACTTAGGTCTACACGAAGTAAATACAGCAGCAGAAATAGTACAAAGAAGCGTAGATCCAGAAGCAAACATCATATTTGGTGCAGTAATAGATGAAAGCTTAGATGAAGACGTTGTAATTACAGTTATTGCAACAGGCTTCGAAAAAGAAGAAGGACCACTATCTGGAAATATTCCAGTAGGTGATATAATAGATAGAGCATGGGATAAAAAATTAAATTCTATTCCAACTACAGCAGATAGTACAAGCTCTCAAGATAATTTAGAAATTCCAACTTTCTTAAGAAAAAGCAAAGGGTTAAATAAATAACAATACTTACTAACACAAAAAAACCAACTTAGAAATAAGTTGGTTTTTTTGTGGCTTTATTTTATAGGAAAGTGCATTTTTAAATGCAACTTCCATATAAAACAAGGTTAATCTTTTTTTTTTTAATATATACAAGTTCAATAAAAAATACAATTATAAAATTAAGAAAAAAACAATGTAAATTTTTAATAATTAAAGTAAATACAAAAAGAAAAATAATATTTTTTAGAAAAATTACTTTAAAATTGTAAATAACTTTTTATAGAGAACACCATAAAATGACATACTTTTTAAAATAAAGATAGTATACTAAAAGCACAAAATAAAAACAGGCTTAAAAAAGCTAACATTTTGCTCTTATAAGCTAATAAAAATAATACACAAAACGTAGAAAAAAAGTTTTACACAAAACGGCAGTAAGAATGCATTTACAAAAAATGTACGTTATAAAAATGAGGAAGAAACATGACTATTTATTTAGATATTGTATTATTAGAAAATTTGTGCATGAATTATATTATTTTATTTGCAACAGGTTATATTATGAAAATAAAAATGAAACAAGGAAAGCTAATTCTTTCTAGCCTATTAGGAGGAGTATATGCAGTTATATCATATTTAGAAATTTTACCCTTGTATTCAAATTTTAGTATGAAAATACTTCTGTCAGTTTTAATGGTATATATTGCATTTGGCCCAAAAGAAATAAAGAAACTTGCCAAACAGCTAATTATTTTTTATTTAATTTCTTTTGCCTTTGGAGGATGCGCTTTTGCCCTTCTTTATTTTATAAAACCACAAGAAATTTTAATGAAAAACGGAGTATACATAGGAACATATCCAATAAAAATAGCGTTACTTGGCGGAATTATAGGATTTATTATTACATATATAGCATTTCGCATTGTAAAAACAAAAATTAGAAAAAAAGATATGCTTTATAAAATTACAATAAAAATAGAAGGAAAAGAAATATCTGTAAATGCTATGTTAGATACAGGAAATCTACTAAAAGAACCAATTACAGGAATGCCAGTAATTGTAGTACAAAAAAATGAACTTTATTCTGTAATACCAGAAAAAGTATTAAATAACATAGAAGAATTAATAGGAGGTGAGAATAAAGAACTTATTAATAACCTAGAAGAAAAAGAATACCTTACAAAATTCAGATTAATACCTTTTTCTTCTATAGGAAAACAAAATGGTCTTATGCTAGGCTTAAAAGCAGACGAAGTTTATATTGAACTAGAAGAAGAAAAGGAAAGAAGAACAGATGTAATTATAGGAATATTTTCACAAGCACTTACTAAAAACAATACTTATACTGCTTTAATTGGCTTAGACTTATTAGAAAGGAGAGAAACAGATGAATTTATTACAAATATTAAAGGACAGTATTAACACATTATATGTAAGATATATAGGAAATGATGAATTAGAAAACTTTCCTATTTACTATATAGGAGGAAGTCAAACCTTACCTCCACCGCTTACAAATGAAGAAGAGGAAGAAGCTTTAAAAAAGTTAGCTCAAGGAGATAAAAATATTAGGCAAACTTTAGTAGAAAGGAACCTAAGATTAGTAGTATATATAGCCAAAAAATTTGAAAACACTGGAGTAGGAATAGAAGACTTAATATCAATTGGAACAATTGGACTTATGAAAGCAATTAACACATTCAATACAGATAAAAAAATAAAACTTGCAACATATGCATCTAGGTGTATAGAAAATGAAATACTAATGTTTTTGCGAAGAAGTAATAGAGTAAAAACAGAAATATCAATAGATGAACCCTTAAATCAAGATGGAGATGGAAATGAACTTTTACTATCAGATATTTTAGGAACAGATGCTGACACAACCTCTAGAAGAATAGAAGATGAAGTAGATAAAACCTTACTTAGAGCCTCTATTGAAAAATTAAATAATAGAGAAAGAAATATTATGGAACTTCGCTTTGGTTTTATTAGTGGAAAAGAAAAAACACAAAAAGAAGTTGCAGATATGCTTGGAATTTCACAAAGTTACATATCACGTTTGGAAAAGAAAATTATTAATAAAATGAAAAAAGAAATAATGAGCAAAACAGGTTAAAAAGCTGTACACAAAAGATTTTTCTTCACAATGCAAGTAAAAAAATATATAAGAATATTTATTTTAAAAATTTACAATAAAAAATTACAATAAAAACTTAATTATATAGAAAACAAAATAGAAAGCATAGTCAATTAAAAAAACGAAATTTGTCGAACAGAGCAATACGAAAAGAGAATAGTAAAAACTTCTTTTGGAAATAATTAAATAAGAAAAGAATTATTTTCAAAAGGAGTTTTTGTTTATGAATAAAGTTGAAATAGCAGGTGTTAATACATCAAAATTACCACTTCTATCTCCAGAAGAAAAATTAATTCTAATGAAAAAAATAAAAAACGGAGATGAACAGGCAAGACAAGAATTCATTAATGGAAACTTAAGATTAGTATTAAGTATTATAAAACGCTTCAATAGTAAAGGCGAAAATTTAGATGATTTATTTCAAGTAGGATGTGTAGGATTAATAAAAGCAATAGACAATTTTGATTTAAATCAAAATGTGCAGTTTTCTACGTACGCAGTTCCAATGATTATAGGAGAAATTAGAAGATATTTAAGAGATAATAACACAATTCGTGTAAGCAGATCTGTTAGAGATTTAGCATATAAGGTTATAGGATTAAAAGACAAAATTTATAAAGAACAGCAAAGAGAAGCAACAATAGAAGAAATTGCAAAAGAGTTAAGCGTATCTAAAGAAGATATAATTATGAGTTTAGATGCAATTCAAGAGCCAATATCTTTGCAGGAACCTGCATATAGCGAGAATACAGAAAATATTTGTGTTATGGATCAAGTAAAAGATAAAAAAAATACAGATGATTTATGGGCTCAAAATATAACAATATCAGAAGCAATGAAAAGGCTAAATGAAAAAGAAAAAATGATTATAAACAAGCGATTTTTTGAAGGAAGAACGCAAATGGAAGTAGCAGAAGAAATTGGAATATCACAAGCACAAGTGTCAAGACTAGAAAGAACAGCAATTGGGCATATAAGAAGAATATATAAGTGAAAATAAATATTGTCTGAAGTCACAAAAGTGGCACAAACGAAAAAGTAATAGAAAAAATCATTTGACATTTTTTATAAATTCAATTATAATAAACATATAGGATGAGCGACCACAGAAAAGTGGCGTGTCACTAAAAATGATTAAGTATTTTTAATACATCTCTATTGACCAGACAGAGATGTGTTTTTTTTTGCTGTCTAATTTTCTTATTGTAACAGCTAAGGCTACAAATAAGGCAATAGCGACAACAGTTACCATTGCAAGTTCTATAAATAATATGTAAATTATAATTAGTGAAACTTGTTCAAATAACATATGCATCGCCCTTCTTTCGAATGGAAGCGACACACCACACTCTGTTTTGCTCATCTCAAAGCATTATATATTATTTACAATAAAATGCCGATCAAATGTTCACAGAAAATAAATATTTTTATATCAATAATAAAATGTGAAACAAAATTAAAGAAAAATCATAAAAAAGTTTCACATTTTTATAATTTGGCGTTATAATATAAATATGAATAAATTAAATAATATAGATATATCAATTACAGAAAATTTGTTAGTTTGTAAAGTTATGCATCAGGTATAGTTCCATCCGACATTCTTGGAAAACTGCTATTAATTGAAATAGATAAATCTGTAACAGATTTTAAAATTGAAAATACAACTATCAAAAAGCACAAATGAAAAAGGCAAATTATTAGGAAAATTTGTAAAACTTGAAAGTTAGCAAAATATATGATATAAATAAGGAAGTTAAACTTAATAATATAAAGGAAATGAAAAATATGGAAAATAATAAAATATCAAAAGCAAAATTTATAAAATGGTTTGAACCTATTTTAAATGCATTAAAAGAATTAGGAGGTAGTGCTACTCCAAGGCAAGTTAAAAGTAAAATTATAGAAACGATGAATTTAGATAGTGAGACTACACAAAAAACAATAGGAAAATCAAGAGTAAAAGAATTCGATAATGATGTTGCATGGGCAAGAAGCTATTTAGTACATGAGGAACTTATTAGTAATAGTGAACGTGGTGTATGGAAAATAACTGAAAAAGGTCAAAATATAAATATGACAGAATCAGAAGCATCAAGAATATTTTTTAAATGGGTTGACATTTTAAAATATAGAAGAGAAGCTGGAGTATATGAAAAAAATTATTGGTTAGTAGGTGCAGTATGGGACGAATTAGGAGATCAAACAGATAGATTCATTTCTGAAGGAATATGGGAAAACGGGTATGAAAATAAATATAATGATATAGTAAACAGCATGATGCCAGGAGACAAAATTGCAATAAAATCAACCTATACAAAACAAAATGAATTACCTTTTAATAATAAGGGAGAATGGGTATCAGTAATGAAAATAAAAGTTACTGGAACAATTATAAGCAATTATAAAAATGGTCGAAAACTAAAAGTTGAGTGGGACAAAATAAATGAAAGAGAATGGTATATGTATACAGAAAGAAATACTATTTGGAATATTACTCCGCAAAACAGTGAAGATGATTGGATGAAAGAAGAGCTAATAAAATTTGTTTTTGAAGGAAAAAAACAAAATTATGAAAAATTTATAAATAGTAAATTTTGGAATGATAGATATGAAATAGAAAACTCTAATAATGAATTAATACCATATTCTAGAGAAGAATTTTTAGAAGAAGTATATTTAAAACCAAATGATTATGAAGAATTAGTAGAATTACTATTAAGAAAGAAAAATATAATTCTTAAAGGAGCGCCAGGAGTTGGAAAAACATTTATGGCTAAAAGACTAGCATATTCTATATTAGGCTATAAAGATGACACGAAAATTAAAATGATACAATTTCATCAAAGTTATTCATATGAAGAATTTATAGAAGGATGGAAACCTGATGAAAATAGCGAAAAATTTAAAATAGAAAATGGAGTATTTTACGATTTTTGCGAACAGGCAAAAAATGATGAAAATAATAAATACTTTTTCATAATAGATGAAATAAATAGAGGAAATTTA
This sequence comes from uncultured Clostridia bacterium, assembly GCA_947631145.1. Classification (GTDB taxonomy): domain Bacteria; phylum Bacillota; class Clostridia; order TANB77; family CAG-508; genus CAG-273. The sequence goes on from CANRKF010000034.1 coordinate 14,141, forward strand.
AGTAAAATTTTTGGAGAATTATTAATGCTAATAGAAAATGATAAACGAGAAAAAGAAAATTTAACACTTACTTATTCAAAAAAACCATTTTCAGTTCCAAAAAATTTATATATAATTGGAATGATGAATACTGCAGATAGAAGTTTAGCAATAATAGACTATGCCTTAAGAAGAAGATTTTCATTTTATGAAGTAAGCCCAGCATTTAAGGATGAAAAATTTAAAGAATATCAGTATAGTTTTAATAATAAATTTTTCAATGATACTATTAGCAAAATAGAAAAATTAAATGAAGAAATAGGAAAGGATACATCTTTAGGTAAGGGATTTCAAATAGGACATAGTTATTTTTGTCAGTTACAAAAAATAGATGAGTCAGAAATTAAATCTATTATAAAATATGACATTATACCAACGTTAGAAGAATATTGGTTTGATGATTTAGAAAAAGTAGATAACTGGAAAAGTATATTACTAGGGGAGCAGCAATGATTAAAAATATAAAAAATATATATTGGATGTTAGCATATGCTTTTAGAACATTAAATGAAGAAAAAATCGAAGAAAAGGTTAAATTTGAAGAATTTGATAATATTTATGATTTATTATGCGTAATGTTAACACAAGTAATAAATAAACAAATAAAAAGAGGATTAAATCGAGAATACATATTAAAAAGTGAAAAAACCTCCTTATTAAAAGGAAAAATAAATATATCGGAATCTATAAAAACCAATTCCTTAAAAAACAAAAAAATATATTGTGAATATGATGAATATTCTGAAAATTCATATATGAATAGAATTGTAAAAACAGCTGCAGTAAAGTTAATTAAATCAAATATGATAAAAAATAGCAGAAGAAAAGACCAACTAAAAAAAGCAATATTATATTTTAATGAAATATCTGAACTCGATAGAAAAAATATTAATTGGAACAATATAAGATATAACAGAAACAATAAAACTTACAGATTATTAATAAATATATCATATTTGATATTAGATGGATTAATAATAAATAATGAGCGAGGAGAGGAAAAGTTTGCAAAGTTTATAGATGATCAAAAAATGTATAAATTATATGAAAAGTTCATTTTGGAATATTATAAATATCATTATCCAGAGTTGTCACCAGGACTACCACAAATAAAATGGAATGTAAAAGTAGAGAACAATTCTTATTTAGAACTTCTTCCTAAAATGCAAACAGATATAGTTCTAAAATATAATAAGAAAAAGTTAATAATAGATGCAAAATATTATTCAAATATATTACAAGAATCATATGATAAGCCAACATTTAGCAACAATAACATTAATCAAATATTTACTTATGTAAAAAATGAAGATAAAGATAATACAGGAAATATTTCAGGTATGTTGCTATATGCAGAAACAGAAAATGAAAATATAGGATGGAATGAATATAATATGGGAGAAAACACAATTGTAATAACAAGTTTAAATTTAGATCAAGATTTTGAACAAATAAAAAAGAAATTAGATTATATTGCAATATGGTTTAAAAATAAAGCATAACTAAAATTTATGTTATAAATGTTTTTGAAAATTAGCTTAAAAAAGATATTATTATAATATCTTTTTTGGGCTTTTTTAGTGTGAAAAAACAAAATTCTTGGGCACCACTCGCAATTTTTGATTGCGTTAATGGGTAAGGGTTATTATAAAGTAAAAAAATTTTTAATAATACTTAAAATATTTGAAAGTAAAGCAAAATTAAAATTTAGTAAAGACTAGCAACTTTTTTAATTTCCTTCATATAATAAAAAGAAAACAATTGAAAAGCAAAATTTTAAAATTATAAAAATAATTTAGAATTATGAAATCAATTGAATAAAATTTATAAAGGGGAAAGATTATTTTAAATAATAGCTAAGAAATAAATTAACTTATACTGCATCTAAAAAACAACTAAAATGTGCAATTAAAATTTAAGATAATCAAAAAAGAAAATATGGGACAGAAAGGAATGGATTTTAAACGTAAAGAAGTAATTAATATAAAAGATGGAAAAAGACTTCGGCTTTGTTCAAGATGTTTGTGCAGATCTAGAAAGTGGAACAATAACATCTATAATGGTTGCAAAAAAGAGAATAGATACAAATGTAATAAATCCTTTATAAAAGGTGAATATATATGTTTTTCATTTGAAAGAGAATGTAGAAAAAAAGATTATATTACAAAGAATAATCAAAAAAGGACAGGCTATACAGTAAGAGAAAAATATGAATATGATGTGATTTGTAAAATGGAATTGTAGGATTTAAGGGCATATGAAAATATGCTCTTTTAAAAATGAAAAACTAATTAATCTGATTTTTTCAAATTGTCCATCTTTTGTCTAATTCTATTAGATACATTTTTAGTTTCTTCATGGTCAACTACATAAGAACCATTAGAGAGTCTTAAAATATCGCCTTCTTTTGCATTCGTAGGAATATCAGAAATAGGAATATCAGTCATTTTTTTCGTATTTCTATTTTCTAAAATAGCAAAATTACCTTCGAAACGATCTAATGTATATAAGGGATTAGAACTTTTATCTAAATAATTTTTCAATTCATTGATAAAAGATTCAATAAAGTTATTAGAATGATTTGAGAAAATGTTTTGATTTAGATTATTGAATAAATCAAATTTCATATGTTTTGAACACCTCTTTAAAATAATAATATAGAAATAAGTTTAAAACATTATACAAGCAAAATTAAAATTTATCAATATTTTTGTAAAAATATGTAAAAATTTTAATTTAGATTGAAAAAAATAAAATTATACAATATAATAATGAAAAAGGAGAAACAAATGGAGAAAAATAAACAAAATAAAACAATAAAAAGAATTGTTAGTATAGGTGTATTAATATTTATAATTTTAACTTTAGCATTAATTTCTAATGTAAAAGAAGAAAATTTTGAGTACATAGTTGATACATCTAAATTGCAAATTATATACTTTGATGTGGGACAAGCAGATAGTACCTTAATAATGAATAATGGAAAAACAGCTTTGATAGATGGAGGAAACGATTCAGACGGAGACGACTTGGTAAAATATATAAAGTCTCAAAAAATTTCTAAAATAGATATGGTAATAGCCACTCATTTACATGCAGATCATATTGGTGGCTTAGATGATGTTATAGATAGTTTTGATATCGGGACAGTTTATATGCCAGATACAGTAAATACTGATAAACAAGTAGAAGAATTTTTAGATGCAATGGAAAGAAAAAATTGGAATATGAAGTTCCTGAAATAGGAACAAAATTTGATGTTGGTTTAGCAAATTGCGAAGTAATGGCTGTTAATAATAATGCAAAAGATTTAAATAATTCATCAATAGTAATACAGCTTAATTATTTAAAACAAAATTATCTATTTATGGGAGATAGTGAAAAAGAAGTAGAAGATTCAAGGGATTGGAATAAAGTAAATGTTTTAAAAGTAGGACATCATGGCTCAAATTCTAGTAGTACGGAAAGATTTTTAAATCAAACTAGACCAGATATAGCTATTATTTCAGTAGGATTAAATAATCAATATAATCATCCAAGTGAAGATGTATTAAATAGGCTAAAGAATTTAAATACTACTGTTTATAGAACAGATGAAGATGGCAGTTTATTAGTGGAGAGTGACGGAAAACAGAATGTTATAAAAAAGATAAAAACAAATAATTAAAAAATATACAATTTTTAGAGTTTTGTGATATAATAACATAAATTAAAAGTTGAGGTGAGGAAATTGCAAAAGATAAGTGTTTTAGAACAAAATGATAGCACAATAGGATTAAAAACTCGTAAACAAACAAAAGGAGAAGAATTAGACTTAGTAAAAAAATTTA
>CANRKF010000035.1 GCA_947631145.1 uncultured Clostridia bacterium
AAAAGTAAGGTATTTAAAGAATAAAATAAAAACAGGAAATATTAGTTCAGTAGAAGCAAAAAAATACTTGTGTGGATATTTTGGTTATATGAAATATGCAAATGTATATAATTTAAGTAAAAAGATTTTTATTTTATAGGAAATTGTATTTTTAAATGCAAAATCCATATAAAACAAGGTTAATCTTCATTAGTATGCCCGAGCCGATTAGCTCTTGGCAATTGTTTGCAAAGCAAAATGCACATGTGGCTAGGCCACTTTTCTAAATAAAATTAGGGATAAATCATGAAAACTGGGAGAGTCTGTCCTTCGTGGTGGCAGCTTCAACAACAACGGTAGTAACAATCCCGTTTCTAATCGCAATGGCAACAATACTGTAGGCACTACCAATCCTAACATCGGCTTTCGTGTCGTGCTCTAATATTTATTCGAGATTATATATTTTACGGAATATATACAGTGAAGTATTAGAATATTAAAGGGGTTTATTCCTTCCTAAGAATGAATTATAAATTCATTAAAAAATAGGTAAAAATGGATCGCAAACGAGGTATTAGTAGAATTTTATTCGAATATATAGTAGTTTGCTTTTTAATTATATTTAGAAGGATATTTAGATGGAAAATGTGTTAATTTAGAATATGTTTGTAAAATGAAATAAAGTTTTCACACAAAAACATATAAATCACTTGACAAATACAAAAAAATAGTGTAAAGTATATTAGCATTACAAATTTGCTTCTAGTAAAAATAGCAAGCAAAATTGTAAATGCTAATATTTTTGTGCAAAAACATAAATATTAAAATAAAATGAAAAACATTCATTTTAAAGATAGGAAGTGTGTCAAGTGGAAAAAAATGTTAAAGTTAGTATGCTATGTCAAATATATGGCAAAATGCTAACAAAAAAACAATACGACATCATTACCGACTATTACAACAACGACTTATCACTTTCAGAAATTGCCGAAAATAATAATATTACAAGACAGGCAGTAAGAGATATTATCAAGAAGGGAGAGAATAAACTTTTCGATTTAGAAGAAAAGTTAGCATTTATGGAAAAAACATTAAAGCAAGAAAAACAACTAGAGCAAATTTTAAAAGAATTAAGCAAAATAGAAGATACATCTTCAGATAAAAAAATTGCAAAAATTCTTGAACACGTATGTGAAGAACTAAGTTGTTTAGCTTAAGACAAAAATTTATAGGTTGACCTGTCCAAAATAACTTAGCAAAGGGTTAAAATGGACTGTTCTCCTAAAGAAAGAGGTGCTATACTAATGGCTTTTGAAGGATTAAGTTCAAAACTTCAAGATATTACAAGAAAATTAAGAGGCAAAGCTAGAATTACCGAGTCAGACTTAAAAGATATGCTTCGTGAAGTAAAACTTGCATTATTAGAGGCAGATGTAAACTATTTAATAGTTAAAGAATTTATTAATAGTATACAAGAAAAAGCTTTAGGGCAAAATGTGCTAAAATCATTAACACCTGGTCAACAAGTTATTAAAATAGTAAAAGATGAATTGGTAGAACTTTTAGGTGGAACAGAAAGTAAAATTAATTTTACACCAAATCCACCAACAGTAATTATGCTAGTAGGTTTGCAAGGTTCTGGTAAAACTACAACTGCGGGCAAACTTGCTAATATCCTTCGTAAACAAGGAAAAAAGCCTTTGCTAGTTGCATGTGATGTATATAGACCAGCAGCTATAAAACAGTTACAAGTAGTAGGTTCTCAGCTTAACATACCAGTATTTAGTAATGAACAATCAAAAGATGTTGTACATATAGCAAAACAAGCTATGTCAGTTGCCATAAGCAAATTAAATGATGTAGTTATACTAGATACAGCAGGAAGGCTTCACATAGATGAAGAACTAATGCTTGAACTAAAAAATGTAAAGCAAAATGTTAAACCACATGAAATTTTATTAGTAGTAGATAGCATGACAGGACAAGATGCAGTTAATGTTGCAAAATCTTTTAATGAAGAACTTGGAATAGATGGTGTAGTACTTACAAAGCTTGATGGAGATACTCGTGGTGGTGCAGCACTATCAGTAAAAAAAGTTACGGGAAAACCAATTAAATTTGCAGCAACTGGTGAAAAATTAAGTGATATTGAAGTATTCCATCCAGATAGAATGGCACAAAGAATTTTAGGAATGGGTGATGTACTTTCTATCATTGAAAAAGCAGAAGAAAGTTTTGATTTAGAAGAAGCAGAAAAAATAGAAAAGCAACTTAAGAAAAAAGAGTTAGACTTAGATGACTATTTAGTACAATTAAGGCAAATGAAGAAAATGGGTTCTTTTTCTTCTTTATTAAAAATGATACCAGGAATGAATAGCTTAAAAGATGTTAAAATAGATGATAAAGAATTTATTAGAATAGAAGCAATGATTTGCTCAATGACAAAGGAAGAACGAAAAAATCCTCGCATTTTAAATGGTAGCAGAAGAGCACGTATTGCAAAACGGTAGTGGTACAACAGTTCCAGAAATTAATAAATTTATGAAATCTTTTGAAATGACACAAAAAATGATGAAGCAAATGCAAAATAATAAAGGCGGAATGAAAAAACTAATGAATAGTTTAAACTCAAAAGATTTTAAAATGTAATTAACTTCAAAATGTAATAATTAGTGAAATTATAAAATATTAAGTGTAATATTCAAAAATATTAAATAATTTTACTAAAAACTAAAACAGATTTTAATTTTTTAATTTTATATAAAAGCTATAATAAAAGTTTAAGTTAATTATTTAAGTAATTAATAAAAACTTAAATATGGTTATTAACTTTTAGAAAGTAAACTTTAGGAGGTGAAAACAAAAATGGTAAAAATCAGATTACAAAGACAAGGTGCAAAAAAGGCTCCATTCTATCACATTGTTGTTGCAGATTCTAAAAGCCCAAGAGATGGAAAAATAATTGAAAAAATTGGTTCTTATGATCCAATGACAGAGCCATCTACAATAGTAATAAACAAAGAAAAATTTGATGCATGGGTAAAAAATGGTGCAAAACCAACAGATTCTGTAAAGAACTTAGTAGAAAGAGCATCTAAAAAATAATTCGCTAAAGGAGTATAAAGTATGAAAGATATTTTAGAAACAATTATTTTAAACTTAGTAGAAAAAAAAGAGGAAGTTTTTATAAACTCTAAAGAAACTGAAAAAACAATAACTCTTGAAGTTAAAGTAGCTCAGTCAGATATGGGTAGAGTAATTGGAAAACAAGGCAGAGTTGCAAAAGCACTTCGTACTGTTATGAAATCTTTAGCAACAAAAGAACATAAGAGAGTAAATGTTGAATTTATAGAAGATTAAGTTTATAGAAAAATAGAGGAAAACATGAAGCAAGAATATTTTGAAATAGGTCAAATTGTAAATCATTTTGGAATAAAAGGCATGGTAAAAGTAAATCCATATACGGAAGATATTTCTAAATTTGAAAAGCTAAAAAATATTCTTTTAGAAAAAGAAGGTAAGCTTACTCAAATAGAAATAGAAGAAGTAAAATATAGTAAAAATCAAATTTTATTAAAAATAAAAGGAATAAATACTATAGAAGAAGCAGAAAAATGTAGAGGCTGTTATTTAAAAATAGCAAGAAAAGATGCAAAAAAACTTCCAAAAGATACTTACTTTATAGCAGACCTAATTGGACTTTCAGTTTATACTGAAGAAGGAATATTACTTGGAAAAGTGGACGATATTTATAATTCTGGAGCAAATGATATTTACGTTATAAAAGCTGAAAATGGAAAGCAAATTTTATTACCAGCAATTAAAGATGTAATAAAACAAGTTGATTTAGAACAAGAAAAAATCATAGTACATTTGCTAAGGGGATTAGATTAAAACATAAATAAAGCAAATAGAAAGGGAAAAAATGAAGTTTGATGTATTAACTCTTTTTCCAGAAATGTTTGAACCATTAAAGACAAGTATAATTGGAAAAGCAGTTCAAAACAAAATATTAGAAATAAACTTAATTAATATAAGAGATTTTTCTAAAGCCAAACATAAAAAAGTAGATGATACACCTTATGGTGGAGGAGCAGGCATGGTAATGATGCCAGAAGTAGTATATGATGCATATAACTCTATTAAAAATAAAGAACAAGCAAAACTTATTTACTTATCTCCACAAGGAAAAACTTTAAATCAAAAAAAGGTAATAGAACTTTCTAAAGAAGAACACATTATTTTATTATGTGGACATTATGAAGGAATAGATCAAAGAGTACTTGATGAAATTGTAGATGAAGAAATATCAGTAGGAGATTATGTATTAACAGGTGGAGAACTTCCAGCAATGATACTAATTGATTCTGTAAGTAGATATATAAAAGGAGTATTAAAAGAAGAATCAACTAAAGAGGAATCTTTTTCAGGAAACCTTTTAGAATATCCACAATATACAAGGCCAGAAGTATTTAATGGTGTAAAAGTTCCAGAGGTGTTATTATCACGGACATCATGAAAATATAAAAAAATGGAGAAAAGCGCAAGCTCTTGAAATAACTAAAAAGAAAAGACCAGATTTAATTAAATAATAATTAAAAAAATTTTTTAAAAATAAGAGATTTTATAAAAATTATAAAATTTATGAAAATAAAAAGTTTATTAAAACATAAGAATAGTAAGAAAAAAGTTTATTAAAATATAAAAGATAGTAAGTAAAAAAATACTAAAACATAAAAAAATATTTATAAAAAAGTAAAATTAGTAAAGGAAGGAGGATATTCAAGTCATGGATATCATAAAATCAATTGAACATGAACAATTGAAAAATAAAGTACCTGAATTAAGAATTGGTAATACTGTTAGAGTACACCAAAAAATTAAAGAAGGTAATAGAGAAAGAATACAAGTATTTGAAGGAATTATTATTAAAAAACAAAACGGAGGAGTAAACGAAACTTTTACAGTAAGAAAAATTTCTTATGGTGTAGGTGTTGAAAAAACATTTTTAGTACATTCACCATTAGTAGAAAAAGTTGAATTAGTAAGAGTTGGTAAAGCTAGAAGAGCAAAATTATATTATTTAAGAGATAGAATAGGAAAAGCAGCTAAAACTAAGGAAAATGCAGGAGCAAGAATTGAAAATAAAGAAATTACTTTAAAAGAAGAATTAGTTGAAGAAGCTCCAGTAGAAGAAGCAGTAGTAAATGAAGAAGTAACTTCAGAAGCTGAAGCAACTGTTGCTGAAACTCCAGTAGATGAAACTACAGTAACTGAAACTGCTACAGAAACAGCTAAAAAATCAAATACAGAAAAAGTAGAAGCAAAAGCTGAAGCACCAGTAGAATCTGCACCAGAAGAAGCACCAGCTACAAAAACAGAAACTCCAACAGTTCAAGAAACAGTTGATACAGTTAAAGAAGAAGCAGTAGAAGATGTTAAAGATAAACCAGCTAGTGAAGAGAAATAAATATTAAATATAAAAATAAAAGAAGAAAAGTAAATGAATATAAAGTAGTTTACTTATAAAAAGAACCTCACACACTATATTACGATTATGTGTGAGCATCCGAAAAGCTTGTAATTTCACAATAAAAAATAAAAGGAGGCTTGGATTACCAGGCACTCCTTTTTTTGATTGGAAGATTGACTAGGTTAGGACTTCTTGAATAACCTCCTAAAGAAGGAAACGAAGAAGTTCTTGATGCGAGTGAAAATAGGATCTTTATGATAAATCTCGACTGCGTCGAGATAATCATAATTATCCGGCACCTCGCTAAGCCGGAAAAAGTCCTGGGTGGTAACGTCAAGAGCTTGGTAGAGGGCAGATCTGGTTTTAAACCGCTGTCCGTTGAACATTGGGTGGCCTTCTAAATCGAAGGCCTCCCAGCCGCGCTTGACGGTAGAGTGCTCGCCGTTACCGACGATGAAGCACTCGTAGTACGAGTTGATCTCCACAAATGGGAACCTAGCAGAGAGGATAACTTTGTCTCCTTTTATGTCAGTTACCCCATACTGTTCCATGCACTGGTAGGTGCGAAAAGAGCGCCGAATGCCTTTTTGATCTGTGAAGCTTGTGAGTCTGCCGAGAATTACACCCGGCATTTCACGTACGGGCTTGACATCAATGCTTATTACTTCTGCCATGTTTCTTCTTCCTTTCAAAAAATTAAAGTAAAAGCCTAAGAGCTAATACATATTTATATTATACCATACTTATTTATATAATGCAAAAAAATATAAATTTTTAATAAAAAATTTGCACACCATACTACGTAACAATCACACACCAAACTTTGAAAAAACATATAAAAATATAGTAGGCATTTTACCATATTTTGCCTACTATATTTTATATTTACACTATTTACAATTTACACTATTTATTAATTAAGAATTTATACTCTTACTAATATTAGCATATTTTTTCAATTTTTCATAAGCCAAGTAATTAATAGAACCAGCAGGGAAGTTACCATTTGCATCTTTTTTACCAGCAGGTACACCAGTTAATATTTCAATACCTTCTTCAATAGTAGAAATAGCATAAATGTGAAAATCACCTTTTTTAACAGCTTCAATAACTTCATCAGATAAATTTAAGTTATTAACATTTTGCTTTGGAATAATTACACCATGTTTGCCATCTAAACCGCGCATTTTACATATTTGGAAAAATCCTTCTATTTTATCATTTACACCGCCAATAGGCTGAATTTCACCTTTTTGATTTACAGAGCCAGTTACTGCTAAGGATTGATTAATAGGTATATTAGATAAACTAGAAAGAATAGCATATAATTCCGTACTAGAAGCACTATCACCATCTACACCACTATATAATTGCTCAAAACAAACACTAGCAGTAAGGGAAAGGGGAATATCCTGAGCAAACATTTCACCTAAATATCCACTTAAAATTAATACACCTTTTGAATGAGAAGAACCAGAAAGTTCTACTTCACGTTCAATATTAATAATTCCATTTTTACCGGTATACGTATTTGCAGTAATTTTAACAGGTTTTCCAAAAGAAAAATCACCAATGCTCATAATAGTAAGACCATTAATTTGGCCGGTAACAAAACCAGAAGTATCAATTAGTAAAGTATTTTCACGTATCATTTCCATATAACGAGAATCATATTTTTTTACTCTTTCTACTCTTTCTTTTAAAGCTTTATCAACATATTCTGCAGTTACAACTTTAGAATGTCCCATTCTTGCCCAAGTAGCCGCTTCACCAATAATTTGAGCCAAATCATTAAAACGTGTAGAAAGTTTAGTTTGGTTATTAGCAATTTTTGAAGCATATTCAATTACTTTAGCAACCGCTTCTCTAGTAAGAGGAGGAAGCTGCTCTTGCATACAGTATCCTGCAATAAATCTTGCCAACTTATTCATATTTTCCATTGTTAAAGGAGCATCATCTTCAAACTCTACTTTAATTTTAAATAACTTCCTAAAATCACTATCCATTGCAAGCAAAGATTGATAAATATTTTCTTCACCAATAATAATTACTTTTAAATCTAAAGGAATAGGTTCCGGCTTTAAAGAAACCATTACCATAGAAGAGCGAGGATCTGCAGTATTTTCAATACCTAATTCTTTTGTTCTTAAAGCTTTTTTCAAAGCTTCATAACATATACCGGTTAGTTAATAAATCTGTAGCTTGAAAAATAATATAACCACCATTAGCCTTATGAAGTAAACCGGGTTTAAGCATAGTAAAATCAGTTTTTAAAGCACCATAATAATTTTCATATTCTAATTTACCAAAAATATTATGGTAAGAATAATTAGAATCCATTATAACAGGGGCACCTTCTAAGCTACTATTATCTACAAATAAATTAACTCTGTAATTTAGCCATGGTTTAAGTAATTCTGGCTTAGACTGTAAAGCATTTGGTTGTTGTTTATCAATATGTTCTTCAGTAATAAAATGATTAATATTTTTTAAAATATCCTTTTTTATACTATCTAAAAAATGATTAATTTTTTTATTTCTTTTATACTTAGTTTTAATATAATTAATATGAGTATTTACAGTTAAAAGAGCAACATTAGACTGCCATTCTTCAATTTTCTTAGCAGATTCTCTTTCAATAGATTTTAGTTCACCAATAGCTTCCATAATGTGCTGTTGAACAATAACAGATTTATCTTCATATTCTTTTTTTGTATTTTCATCTAACTTATTAAATTCTTCTTCAGGCATAGCCTTTCCATTCATAACAGGCATCATATAAATACCAGTTTGAGAAGCTTTTACTTGAAAGCCATAATTAGAAGATTTTTCATTTAGCTTTTCTAATAAAAGATTTCTTTTATCTTCAAATTCTTGTTTAATTAAGGATCTTTCCTTTTCAAATTCCTCATTGTTAAAAGTAGATTTTATATCTACCTTAATATCATTTATAAAACGATCCATAACATCTTGAAATTCTTTACCATTACCAGCAGGTAAAGAAACAGCAATAGGCTCATTTGGATTTTCAAAGTTATAAATATAACACCAATCTTGAGGAACCTTTTTCTTTTTAGATATAATATTTAAATAATTTTTAGTATACATGGTTTTGCCAACACCACTAGGACCTTCAACATATAAGTTATAACCACGTACATCAACATTAAGACCAAATTCTAAGGCTTTAATGCCTCTATCTTGGCCAATACCGGTATCAATAGGATCTAATTCTGCTGTGGTTTCAAATTCGAATTGATTAGGTGAGCACACCAATTTTAAATCTTTGTAATTTAGTTTCTTCATTTGTTTTTCCTCCTTTTTGTCGCTTTAGGGACGTTTCTCTACGCGACATTTTGTCGCTTTAGGGACGTTTCTTTATGCGACATTTTGTCGCGTTTGGGACACATGTTTAAATTTTAGTTATTATGTATTTTATAATTTTCAACATTTTCTTAGAAAACTAAAAGTTTAATATAGTAAATAACCATAGGTTTTAATATATTAGATAACTATATTTTTTAATATAATAGATAAATATAATTTTTAATATAGTAAATAACCATAATTTTTAGTGTAGTAAAGTGATATAAGTTATAATATTGAAAAGAGATGCATGTTTTTATGCAGTGAATTAATAATTTTTAATGTAATAAATTAGTATTTCTATAGTTTTAAGGTCATTAGAATAGCATTATCTGTATTGTTGTAATATTTTTTTCTAATACCAACTTGTTTAAAATTATATTTTTTGTATAAGTTAATAGCAGGAATATTATTTTCATTTACTTCTAAAGTAATACTACTATAAGAATGCTCTTTTGCATAGTCAATAATAAAATCTAATAGAGAAGAGCCAATTCCAAGCTTTCGCATCCCTTTTTTTACTACAATATTCATAATATTTATTTCATCAACTATTGCTAAAATGCCGTGCAAATCCTAATATTTCATTTTGAATGTTTTTTGCTACAAAATAATTAGAATTCAAATTTTGCTTATTTTCTAATTCTTGTTGTAATACAGAAAAAGACCAAAAGTCATCAAAGTCTTGCAATAAGCATTCTTTAATTTCATATATATCAGAAAGTTGCATTTTTAAAATTTCAATATTTTTTACATTGCACACTAATATTATCTCCTTAATTTTTTTCTTCTAGTGTAAGTTCAGCTTGCGATTTTCTTAAATAAATAGGTGATAATATATTAGAATTTCCAAAAAATCCATTTTTATATTTATTATAACCTACTTTTGCAAGGCTTATACTAGATATAGCACACTTAGCTTCATTTGCTAGAATTATTTTATTATTTTTTTCAAAATGAAGATTTTGCAATAAATCTTTATAAATAATGGTAGCATTACCAACAAAATAAATAGGGAAATTATCTATAGAAATTTTTTTGTTATTTTGTATAAAATCCAATAAGTCATCATTCAAGTTTAAAAATGTTAAATCACTTTCTATAGTTTTTAATTCAAAGTTATCTTTTACAATATGGAAAAGACCAGCATAACTATTTCCATGCCCACTATCTATTAAGGAACAAATAAAACCATCTTGATTTAAGTTATAAGCCAAACTTTCTAAAGAAGAAACACCAGTAGCAAGTATATTTTGACTATCTATAAAAGCTTTTACTGTAGCTATGCCAATTCTAACACCTGTAAAAGAACCGGGACCTAAGCCACACACAATTAAATCAATATCTTTCAAAGATAAGTTAGTATTTTTAAAGGCTTTATCAATCATTGGCATTAATTTTTGAGAATGAGTTCTTTCATCTTCATTATTTAATTCTATTAAAATTTTTTCATCTTCTAAAATAGCAGTACAAGCATTTGAAGAAGATGTATCAACTGCTAATATTTTCATAAAAAATTTTTCATTCCCTTCTTGCTTTGCTTATTAGGTATTTATTTCCAAAAGCTTCAATTTGCAATTCTCTATGATCTTCACAATTATCGTCTTTTTTGAAAGTGACTTTGATATAATTAGGTGGCAAAACGTTTTCAATTAATTCTCCCCATTCAATTAAACAAATACCATTTTCAAAATATTCATCTCCGCCCATTGCATAAAATTCAGAAGTATCAGCTAACCTATATACATCAAAGTGATATATAGGGCAGATTTCAGCAGAATATTCATTAACAATAGTAAAAGTAGGGCTAGAAATTTCATTTTCTAGTCCGAAATATTTTAAAATACCTTGTACGAACTTTGTTTTACCACTGCCTAATTCTCCAGATAAAACAACAATATCTTTCTTTTGCAAAGATTTTGCAAATTTAGATGCAAAATTAATTGTATCTTGTTCACATTTTGAAATAAATTTATACATAGTTTTTCCTTTTAACAATAATTTATAAGCATATTTTATATTAATAAATTACTTTTGTAAAGAAAAAAATAAGGAAATTTATCAAAAATAAGAATTACTAAGTAATAAAATGAAAATTATTATTAAAAATTAGCAGAAATAAGGGTTTAGTAAAATTATGTATGGAAAAATGAGATAAAAATTAAATAATTATTTGATTTTATATGAAAAACCGTAAATTTAATTGCAATTTTTAAAACTTTATTTTATAATTACATTATTACATTTTCAGGAGAATAATTTGCAAATTAGTTATATATACCTTACAAGCAATTATACGTATTGCATTATTGCATAAGCATGGAGGGTAATTTGTAAATAATTATTCCGCATAAGCAGGGAGGATAATTTGCAATAATTATATGTACATCATAAGCAGTAAAGAATAATTTGCAAATTAATTATAAGTACCGCATAAGCAGGAAAGGATAATTTGTAAATAATTATACCATATAAGCAAGAAGAGTAATTTGCAATAATTATATATACCTTACAAGAAATGAAAAATAATTTGTAAAATTATATGCACATTAATTGTATAAGAAAGAAATGGAGGAATTTAAAAATGGGAATAGCATCTTTAATATTAGGTATTATATCTTTAGTAATAGGTTGGATACCATTTGTTTGTTTTATAGCTTTAATATTAGCAGTTGTAGGATTAATTTTAGGAATTGTAGATACTGTAAAAAAGAACAAAGCAGGAATTTCAATGAATAAAACGGTAATGAGCATTGTAGGGCTAATTGTATCTGCAATAGCAATACCTGTCATTATATTTAGCTCTATTTTTTCAATTTTAATTTTTATAGAGCTTGTAAGTGATGACTCAGTAAATTATGAATATAACAATAGAGATTTTGACTTTTGGGATGAATATAATTTTGAAGATTGGAATAATAGGTACTACAATAGCATCAGTTATGAAAAAATTTAGGGTTATAGACACTACAATAGCATTAGTTATGAAAAAAATTAGAGTTATAGGTACTACAATAGTATTAGCTATGAAAAAAATAGGGTTATAGGTACCCTTTTAAAAATCTAAATATATAAAAGGATATAACAAAAAGTGGATAGAAAACAATTTATACGTAATTTTAGTATTATTGCTCATATAGATCATGGAAAATCTACTTTAGCAGATAGATTAATAGAAATGACAGGAGTACTTTCTAAAAGAGAAATGGAAAGTCAAGTTTTAGATAATATGGACATTGAAAGAGAACGCGGAATTACAATAAAGGCGCAAGCTGTTCGAATGAAATATAAAGCAAAAGATGGAAAAGATTATGAGCTTAATTTAATAGATACACCGGGCCACGTAGACTTTAATTATGAAGTATCAAGAAGTTTAGCAGCATGTGATGGAGCAGTTTTAGTAGTAGATAGTAGTCAAGGCGTAGAAGCGCAAACTTTAGCAAATGTGTATTTAGCTTTAGATAATAACCTAGAAATTTTGCCAGTTATAAATAAAATAGACTTGCCAAACGCAAGACCAGAAGAAGTAAAAAAGGAAATAGAAGATATTATAGGTATTCCAGCAGATAATGCACCTTGCATTTCAGCTAAATCAGGCTTAAATGTGGAAGAAGTATTAGAAAGAATTGTAACAGATTTACCAGCACCAACAGGAGATGAAACCGCTCCATTAAAAGCACTAATATTTGATTCTATTTACGATAATTACAAAGGCGCTATCGCGTATGTTAGAATTAAAGATGGCACAGTCAAAGCAGGTCAAGAAATGGAATTTATGTCCAGCAAAACTAATTTCACAATAACAGAAGTTGGTTATTTTGAACCGGGAAAATATCAAGAAGCAGAAGAACTAAAAGCAGGAGAAGTTGGTTATATTGCAGCAAGTATAAAAAGCCTATCAGATGTACATGTTGGAGATACTATTACTTTAAAAGAAAATCCAGCATTAGAACCATTACCGGGGTATAAAAAAGTAAATCCAATGGTATATTGTGGAATTTATCCTGTTGATGGTGGCGACTACGAAAACTTGAAGGTAGCATTAGAAAAGTTGAAATTAAACGATGCTGCTTTAGAATATGAACCAGAAACCTCAGGAGCTTTAGGCTCGGGCTTTCGTTGTGGCTTTTTAGGTTTGCTACATTTAGAAATTATAGAAGAAAGATTAGATAGAGAATTTGATTTAAGCCTAATTACAACATCACCATCAGTTATTTATAAAGTACACAAAACAAATGGAGAAGTAGTAGAACTTTATAATCCATCTGAAATGCCATCACAAAATGAAATTGCTTATATGGAAGAACCAATAGTAAAAGCAGAAATTATAACACCAAAAGATTATGTTGGTGGAATAATGGAAATTTGTCAAAATAGACGTGGAAACTATGTAGATATGAAATATTTAGATGAAACTAGAGTTACCTTAGAATATGAGTTACCATTAAATGAAATTATTTATGACTTTTTTGACAGTTTAAAATCAAAAACAAAAGGTTATGCATCATTCGATTATGAAGTAAAAGGATATCAAAGGGCAGACTTGGTAAAACTAGATATTTGGGTAAACGGAGAAGGAGTAGATGCACTTTCATTTATTGTGCATAGAGATAAAAGCTATGAAAAAGGCAAAAAAATGGTAGAAAAGTTAAAAGAAGTAATACCAAGACAACTATTTGTAATACCTTTGCAGGCAGTAATTGGTGGAAAAATTATAGCAAGAGAAACTATTTCTGCAATGAGAAAAGATGTTTTAGCTAAATGCTATGGCGGAGATATTACTAGAAAGAAAAAATTATTAGAAAAACAAAAACGCGGTAAAAAGAAAATGAGACAAGTAGGAAGTGTTGAAATACCACAAGAAGCCTTCTTATCGGTATTAAAATTAGATGAAGAATAGGTGCTTGCTTTCTAGAAAAAATGCATTTAAAGATTGCAATTTCCTGAAAAATAAAAAAGCACGATGAATGCTTAAAATATAAAGAAACCAAACAGGCAATGAAAAAATTATCATATTGGAAATAAATCATTTTTTAATTCTTAAAAAAGATATATTATGAAAAAGAAAGGCAAAAAATGGAAAAAGAAGAATATCAAGATCAAGTAGAAGGAAGAAATGCTGTAATTGAGCTTTTAGAATCAAGAAGAGATATTAACAAAATATTAATTGCAAAAGGCGAAAAACATGGTTCTATTAATAAAATTATAGCACTAGCTAAAGAAAGAAAAATATTATTAACGGAATTAGAGAAAAGCAAGCTAAATCAAATAGCACAAACACAAAACCATCAAGGTGTAATTGCAATAGTTCCACCATATAATTATTGTGAAGTAGAAGATATATTAGAATTAGCGAAACAAAAACAAGAAATGCCATTTATATTATTATTAGATGGAATAGAAGATCCACATAATTTAGGTTCTATTATAAGAACAGCAGAAACAGCAGGAGTACATGGAATTATTATTCCAAAAAGAAGAGCAGCATCAGTAAATAGTACAGTTAGTAAAGTATCTGCAGGTGCAGTAGAATATATGAAAATAGCAAGAGTAAATAACTTAAATGAAACTATACGTTATTTAAAAGAACAAGGTCTTTGGATTTGTGGTACAGATATGAATACAAATACAACGTATACAAACCAAGATTATAAAATGCCAATTGCACTTGTAATTGGTAGTGAAGGATTTGGAATATCTAGGCTGGTAAAAGAAAATTGTGATTTTTTAGTAAAAATTCCAATGAAAGGAAAAATAACTTCTTTAAATGCATCTGTTTCAGCAGGAATTATAATGTATGAAGTGGTAAAACAAAGAAAATAAAAAATAGCATACTTAGCAAGTGGAAAAAATGTATGAATTAAGACAAATAAAGTAAAAAAGAGGTTTTAGCATACATAATAAAGCTAAAACAAGAAAAAGCTGTATGAAGCATTATAACAAAAAAGATCAAAAACACCTTAGTGTATATAATAAAGCAAAAATAAGAAAGGAAGAATGGTAAAAATGAAAAACAAAAAAGTAGTTATTATTGTAGCAATTAGTTTAATAGTATTATTTGTATTAGCAACAGGAACTTTTGCAACACTGTATTTCGCAACAGATATTTTTAAAACAAATGAACAAGTCTTTTGGAAATATTTTTCAGAAAATAGTCAAATTACTTCTATACTAAGCAATGAAAATATAGAAGAGCAAACTAACCTAAAGGAGCAAAACTCATATACCACTACAGGAAATCTTGTTTTATCTACACAAATAGGAGTATCAGATCCAGTAGAAATAAATGTAGCAACTAGCTCTATACATGATAAAAACACAGGAAGAACATATGCAGATGCTACTTTAAAAAAAGCAGATAAAGACCTACTAAAAGTTTCTTATATTAATAGTAATAATGTATATTCTATTAAATGTGAGGAAATAAGCCAATATTATATAGGTTTTCGCAATGAGAATTTAAAAGAACTTTTCAAAAAATGGGGCTTATCAGATCAGCAAGTTGCTAACATACCAGATAGTATAGATTTTTCTTCTTTTAGCTCTATGAAAGAATTAATATCAGAAGAAGAAAAACAACATATAAAAGAAACATATTCTAATATAATAATGCAAACAATACCACAAGAAAGTTACAAAGAATCAGAAAAAGAAACAATTACAATTAATGGAACTAATTATGAAGCAAATAAGCACACACTTGAAATAGAAGCAACTACAACAAAACAAATAATTACTAATATTCTTACAACTTTAAAAAATGATAATACAACTCTTGAAATTATTAATAAATATATAAATACTATTTCATATGCTTCGAACCAATTTACTGATACAGCTATATTTGGCGATAATGTTAATGGTGGTATGAACAACAATTATAATGAAAATAGCACAAGTTCTGATATAAGTAGTAATATTGATAACGGCAATATTGGAAGCATAGATGCAGCAACTATAGTAGATAATCTACTTGAAAAAATGAATGAAGAAACAGAAATGGAACCTATTATAATTTCAGTATATGAACAAAATGGAAAAACTCTTAGAACAGTATTAGAAGATGCAGATGGACAAAATGTTATGATAGATTTAGAAAAGAACCAATTTACTTTATCAATTCCAACAATAAATAGCCAAAATAATTTATCAGAAGAAGTAGAAACAATTTATACACCAATTACCTTTGCAAAAACATCAAACCAAGATGTTACTAATTCAATAACAATTACAAATACAGAAGGAGAAACAATTACAATATTAGTTACTATGGGAAAAGTACAAAATGGAACAGCTAATAATTCATATTCCATAACATCAAATACAATTTCAAATGATGCAGAAACAACGCTAGAACTATCATATAATACACAAATAGCTACTACAAATCAGCCAGAAGAAATAATGGAACTTAAAGATGATAATTCAGTAATAGTAAACAACTATCCTTTAGATCAATTAACCACATTTTTCAAAGGAATTTCTGGCAAAGCACAGCAAGTATTTAATAATGTAGTACAAGAATTACAGTCAGAAATAGCAGCTTTAAATACTTTATATGGCTCTACGGCAACAACTAATGAAAAAATACAAGTTACTGAAAACTTAGAAAATGGTGAGCTTTATACAACTGATTATTATAATAATGTGTAAATATTAACAAAAAAAGATTGTCAAAAAATAGTATAATTCCAAAAATCATATTATAAAAATAGAGAATATTATTACTTAATATAATAAAATATTCTCTATTTTTTTCACATAATATTGTGAATTTTATTTTTTATAACAACTTATTTATTATTTACAATATAAATATAGTTATGAATAAATAATTTGAAAGAATAAAAAGCTTTCATGCCTATGTGCGCTTTTAAGTAAAGTGAGAAAAGAATAGCTTTTAAAATGAACGAATAAATATAAATAACGAAAAATCACCTGAAATAAAAAATGAATAAAATATAAATAGAGAAAAATTACTTAAAAAATAAATTATAAGGCAAACAAGACAGATAAAAAAACTTAGAGCCACAAGGGTTTTAAAAATGGTAAAAAAATCCTCGAAAAAAATATAATTTTTTTTGAAAAATGTGTTGACTTTAGTTTTTTGGTATGTTAAAATAAGTATTGTCGTCAGCAAGAAACAATTGCTGACATATTTAAAAGCACATTGAAAAGTAAACAATAAACCTTTGAGAAACCAATAAGAAAGATAGAAGAAAACTATCAAGAAAAAAATTGAAAGTGAGAAAAGAACTCACAGCCAGAAAATAATTAAGAGTCAAAAAACTCAGAGAAAGAATATTGGTCTAACGAAGAAGGATGTATTCTATTCCAGAAATGTTAGATTAATAAGAAGGAAGTTATTTAAGTAGATTAGAAATAATCGAAGTAAATAAACCAAAAACAAAAGAGTTTG
>CANRKF010000036.1 GCA_947631145.1 uncultured Clostridia bacterium
TCCGTTTACTGCCTCATTTATCATTCCTACTAAACTATCTAAGTCTTTTGCCTGCTGTTCTTCTGCTTCTTTTGTTTTTGTTGCTGCTAGTTTTGCTTGTGCTAAGATTCCATCTTCTCCTAATACCATTGTTATTGTTATTCCTGCTAGTATTAGCAAGACTACAATTGTTACTACTAACGCTATTAGCGTTATTCCTGATTGTTTTGTTTTAGTTTTAATAGTTTTTTTCATACTTTTTCCTCTTTTCTTTTGAAATTTTGTAAATATCTTTTTTCTTATAAGATATTTCACTTTTTTATTTAATCACATATTTTTTATTTTTTCAATACTTTTTTTCAAAAAAGTATGAATATTATTCATGTTTTTGAGAGATAATAGTCTGTATATATCATTTTTAGATGAATATTATTCACTTTTTTATTTGCTTTTATAATGATATATTATATTAGAAGGTTGGTGTTTATATAATGTTAATTAAAGGAAATGATGTTCTTCAAGTATTAGGAAGTAACCTAAAAAAAGCAAGAATTCAAAAAAAGTTAACACAAGACTTTGTTGCAGAAAATGTAAATATTTCTACAGATTTATTAAGGAATATTGAAAATAATAGAAACATTGGTAGTATCCCTACTATTTTAAATTTATGTAATTTTTTAGAAATTACACCTAATGATTTGTTTGAACCTTTATTAACAACTAAAAAAGATACCTTAGATACAAAACTTACAGAATATTTAAATTTAATTTTACAAGATGATAAAGAAATTTTAAAAAAAATAATTATTCATATTGATGAAAATTATTAAAAGACTATTTTAATTTAATTGTTAGATAGTCTTTTTTTACATATACTATTTTTTCTGCCATTTTTAATTATTTTATCCACTTATTTTACCCTATTTTAAATTTCTTATTTAATTTTTTAAAAATGTATTGACAAAGCGAACATTTTTTTGTATACTATGTACGAACATTGATTTGGTATATTTTTTAAGGAGGTTATTTCAAATGAGTATATTTAAAAATAGTAGCGAAGTTATTCAATATAGTATAAATAAGGAATTTGGTTCAAATTGCTATATTTCTGTAGATAGCGGTGAAGTTATTGTTAATGCTCCTTGGTATTTTTCTAGAAAACAAATTCAAGCCATTATTGAAGAAAAAAGAAATTGGATTTTAGAAAAAGTAAAAGAATATCAAGAAAAAAATAATACTTATATTGATAAAGGGAATATTCGCATTTTAGGCATTAATCATAAAATTTGTTTATATTATAAAAATATAAAGGCTCCTTCTATTAGCTTAGTAAATCACAACTTTGAAATAACTTTTCCTAATAAATATAAAAAAATAAACACTAATCAAATTGTAAATATATTAGTGGAAAAGCTTTATACAAAAATTGCTGAGCAAGAAATTGAAAGAGCTATGGAAAAAATAAGATTAATGGTTGGCTTTGCTCCAGAAGATTACCTAATTAAAAAAATGGAAAATAATACTTTAGGTAAATGTATTATGGAAGAGCAAAAAATCATTATAAGTCCAGATGTTATTAAATATGATAGAAAAACCATTGAATACATTGTATTGCATCAATTTTGTCATTTAAAATATAAAACTCATGCTAAAGGTTTTTGGCAAATGATTAAAAAATATATGCCAGATTACAAAAATTATAAAAATATTATTAATAATTAGAACATTTGCAAATCTTAACTTATATTTACTAACTTTAATATTTATTAAATTTAAAAATGAAAGATAGTTAATTTTTATTGGCTAAGTTTTAAAAATGAGTGATAGTTAAATTTTATTTATTAAGTTTTAAAAATGAATGGATAATTAAATTTATAACTGCTAAAGTAAAAATGAATGAGCATTGTAATTTAAAAAAACTCATTCATTCTTGTATGAAACAGCAATTACTTAGAGCAATTACTTAGTGCTTTTCTAAAATTTTCTTTCTAAGGCTCCATTTGGTCCAAATATACATGGCTTTCCACATGTATATTCTGGAAATGTACAACGGGCACCATTAGAATATGGCTTTAAATATTCATATATTTCAGGCTTTTTATTTTTTGTTTCTTCCATATATCTATCTAAAATCTTTTTGGTTTGAATAGCAATTTCAAGTTGTGCTTCGCCACAAAGTCTTTCTTTACATTTTAATATAAAATTTTCAACTGTTCCTCTTTCATTTATTTGTACAAGCATTCCTTGTGGGAAATTTTCTTCTAATGAAGAAATATCTTTTAACCATTCTTCTTCAAGCTTAGTTCCTTCTATTACAGGTGGAACAAAGTATTGTGGCTTATCTAAAAGAGTCATTTCATAATATAAAGTTCTATGTCTTTGGGCTTGAGCAAGTTCAGCAAATGTTCCTAAATAGTTAATTGAGTAATTTTCTCCAAATTCTTCATCTCTTTTTCTAGTAGCTAACAATGAAAATTTCCTTTGTTTAGCATTTGTATTTAGCCCATCTACTTTATAACTTGAAAATGTATTTACAAAGTCCTGTAATGCTTCTTTTAATTTTATATTAAATTTTGTATCTGGCTCATTTTTTATAAAGTCTTCTGCCCAATGAATTTCATAGTTTAACTGTCTAAGGTCAAGTGTATGCCCCATAGATGTAGCTGGTGTAAATACGCTAATTAAATATCTAGCATTTTCTTGTGCTTTTTTGTTAATAGCAAACGCTCTTTTTTCTGCTGTAATGTTTGGATTAACAGGATAAATTTTATCTATTTCTTTAGCAAATATATCTATCCATTTTTCATATAGTTCCTTTTCTTTGCCTGTAGCTTGCATTTTTGTATATCTTGCTGATTTTTCTGAAGTTTGATAAACCTTTTCATTGTTAAGTATCATTGCCATAATTTTAGGTAATTCTTCAATTGCAAAGCAATAGCTAGGGTGTCCAAATACACTGTGGTGACCTGATTTCATAGTTCCATTAGCTCTTTTTAAAGTTTTCTCACTATCTTCTGCAAGTAATGTGTCTACATTTTCTGGCATATAGCAAAAGCCTGCCTCCGTTCCAGAAAATAATACCGCCTCCTCTACAGGAAGTTCATATCCGATTTTAGTTGATGCCATAACTCTTTTCTTCATTTTTAAATCCATCCCTTTCTTTTTTATATTTCCCACTTTGGTACATATTCTTCTTCATTCTCTCCTAGTTCTTGAATATATACATTTTTTAAATTTAATGTGTATAAGTATTCTTCTATTTCTTTATATTCTTTTTTATTTAATTTGCGGTTTAAGTTTTTGGTTTCTTTTGCTTTATATGTAGGAAAATATTGTGCCATTATACTAACATATATATTCTCACTAATATTTTCTTTTATCCATTTTAAAATATGTTTACTATTTTGAATATGATTTGGTAAAACTAAGTGCCTAATTATAACTCCACTTTGTATAATTCCTTGTTCATTAAATACTGGCTTTCCTACCTGCCTTATCATTTCTTTAATTGCTTTTGTTGCTACTTCAAAATAATTATTTACATTAGAATATTTTTTTGAAAGTTCGTTTGAATAGTATTTTAAGTCTGGTAAATAAATATCAATATAGCCTTCTAACTCTTTTAAAGTTTCTACCTTTTCATAGCCGTTTGTATTATATATTACTGGAATATGCAAGCCATTTGCTTTAGCAAGTTTCAAAGCTTCTAATATTTGCTTTGAATACATTGTAGGAGTTACTAAGTTAATATTGTTTACCCCTTTTTCCTGCTGTTTTATAAATATTTGAGCTAAATTTTCTACTGTAATTTCTTTGCCCTTGCCTAAGCTACTTATTTCATAGTTTTGGCAATAAATACATTTCAAATTGCAATTACTAAAAAACACAGTACCTGAACCATTTTTTCCGCTTATGCACGGTTCTTCATAATAATGTATTGAAGCCAAAGCAATTTTTATTTTATCATTGCATCCACATAAGCCGTTTATTGCCAGCTATTCTATTTGCCTTGCAATTATGTGGGCAAATATCACATTCTTCTAAATTCATAAATAGTTCAATTTCCTTTCTGCCCTTCACTTTTTAAAGTTTATCATATCTACAAAATATTTTAAAGATGTTTTGGTTAAAATTTTTAAGCTTATTTTTTCTTTAAGGGGTCAATTTTCAGTTATATTAGATGACAATTGTAGTTTATTATATAAAAAACTATTTTTTTAACCGTACAAAATTTAGTCAATCAATTTTATTTTACCGGTCAGGCACTTAATTTTAGAAAAGGCATATAATTTTAATATATAATTTTCGGAGGTATTTATATATGTTTGCTCTTTCTATTTCTGGTTTTTTAGCTTTTTTAAGTTCTAGCATATTTTTAGTTGGATATATTTCTAATAATTCTTTATTTCCAGAACCTTTAAATAGTGAAGATGAAAAAAAGTATATTTCACTTTTAAAAGATGGAAATGAAGATGCTAGAAATATTTTAATAGAACACAATTTAAGGCTAGTAGCACATGTTTGTAAAAAATATGCTACTTCTAAAGTTGAACAAGATGATTTGATTTCTATTGGAACAATTGGTTTAATTAAAGGAATTAATAGCTTTGATTATTCTAAAGGTGTGCGTTTGGCTACCTATGTTTCGCGTTGCATTGACAATGAAATTTTAATGTATTTAAGAAGCACTAAAAAATTAGGTGCAGAAGTATATTTAGAAGATCCTATTGGAAAAGATAAAGATGACAATACTGTTACTTTACAAGAAGTTTTAGAAAATAATGATAAGAATATTGAGGATGAAGTGGATTTAAAATTTAAAGTTAAACAGTTATATGAAAAAATGAAAGAGGTTTTAAAGTCAAGAGAAAAAACTATTTTGGAACTTAGATTTGGGCTTAATGGGAAAAAGCCTCAAACTCAAAATGAAATTGCAAGTAATATGGGAATTTCTCGTTCTTATGTTTCTAGAATTGAAACTAAAGCTATTAATAAGCTAGCTAAAGAAATGCGCGAAGATTGAAAACTAAAACTTAATATATAGAACTTAAATCTTGTTTAGAACTAATAATTTCTGATATTTTCACAATATTATTTTGAATTTTATATAAAATTAACCAATGATTAAGTATCAAATATCTATATTCTGTATTTAAAAATTTTGGACCTGCTTGCGGAAAATAATTAAGAATAGAAATAGTTTTCTTTAACTTGATTTTAAAATTATAAGAAGCAATGGGATTTTGTAGTTTATAAAAAATATAATCTCTAATTTGACTAACTTTCCAATAAAATTTATCAGAATAATATATTTTATATTTTTTTTGCAAAATAATTATCAAGATCTCCAAACAGCATTTTCATTGCTTCTTCTTCAGAATAATATTTTACTTTATTTTCCTTTTCATCCCTTTCAAATTCTTCAATTGTCTTTTTAATTTTTTCTTCTAATTCCTTGCTTAATTTCATGGTAATTACTCCTCCTTATAAGTTTAGTTTTACCACATTTTTATATAAAATGCAAGAAATTTCGATAGACAAATTTCGACAAACTTAGGTAATGTCAGTGTTTTCAATGTAAATACTTAATTATTTAATATATAAACTCCTAAATTTAAATATGTAGCAAATATGCTCCACAATAAATATGGTATTTGAAGCAAACCTGCTAATTTATCATTTTTGTAGAATTTAATAACCATAAGTAAAACTGCTATGGTTAATAGTATTATCCATACAAATGAAAATAGCCTCCATTTAAAAACAAAAAAGAATATTGGCCATAAAGCATTTAGCGCAAGTTGTATGTAATAAATTCTATTTATTTCTTCATCTATTAGCTCCTTACTTTTTAATCTTCCATAAGATATTCCCATTAAAATGTATAATATTGTCCATATAATTGGAAATAGTATTGCTGGTGGTGCAAGTGGCGGTTTTTGAAGTAAATTATAGTCAATGAATTTTGATATTATAAGCCCTACAATTCCTCCAATAATAACAGGTATTATAATTGATTTTAAATAAATTTTTGTTTTGCTCATTTTTAGTTATTCTTTTCCCCCTTCCATATTAGTTTTACTTTATTTTATTAATTTAAATTTTTAAATATACGTATTATTTTTATTTTTTTGTACATACTAATATTAAATTTTTAATGGCTTTCATTTTGTATAAATTGAGCCAAGATTGGAGTTTTTTATGGAAAATCAAAATTTAAATATTTTAGATGAAGTTAATAAAGGTGCAACTATGGGAATGGACGCGATTACTTATGTATCTGAAAAAGTACAAGATTCAAATTTTAAAAATGTTTTAGATACCGAATACAATAAATACAAAGATATTTCAAGAAGAGTAAATAATTTATATGCTCAGTATTCTGACAAAGAGCCTCACGAAACAAATGCTATGAATAAGGCAATGACTTGGTATGGTATTCAAATGAAAACTATGACAGATGATACTACTTCAAAGCTTTCTGAACTTTTAATGCAAGGTACAAACATGGGAATTATTGAGGGAAGACGTTTAATAAATCAAAATGAACATTCAGATATTGACTCTGATGTTAAAAATATTTTAAATGATTTCGTTGTTATGCAGGAAGATAGTGTAGAAACCTTGAAAAAATATTTATAAGAAACACCTTTGTACATGCTTTTTTAATTTATTATAAGACTTCTAAAGTTTACACAAACTTTCCGATACTTTCAAATTTCCCGATATACTCAAAAATTCCAGCGATATTTCTCTGGAATTTTTGTTTTCGGGTTTCTATTTTAATACATTTTCTTTTTTCCTTATTTTTTATAACAGCTATTACAGTTATGTTCTTTTAAATTACATTTTTCTTTAATTTCTTCTTCTGTCATTTTTCCTTCTTTTCTGTAGTAATCTGCTATTGCTTCATGTATAGCTTCTTCTGCTAATACAGAACAATGTAATTTTACTGGTGGAAGCCCTCCTAACATATTTACTACATCTGTATTTTTTAAAGCTAAAGCTTCTTCTAGTGTTTTACCTTTTATCATTTCTGTTGAAATACTACTTGTTGCAATTGCTGCACCACATCCAAAGGTTTTAAATTTAACATCTACAATTATGTTATTTTCCACCTTAATAAACATTTTCATAATATCACCGCAAACTGGATTTCCTACTTCTCCAACTCCAGATGCATCTTCAATTTTTCCTACATTTCTAGGATTTGTATAGTGATCTACAACTTTTTCTGAATATTCCATTATTTCCCCTCCTTCTCAATGAATTCTTCCCATAGTGGCGACATTTCTCTAAGTCTATTTACAATTTCTACTAAACTTTCTATTAAATAATCTACTTCTTCCTTTGTGTTATATTTTCCCATTGAAATTCTTAAAGAGCCATGTGCTATTTCATGTGGCAAACCTATTGCTAATAATACATGTGATGGATCTAGTGAACCTGATGTGCAAGCACTACCACTTGATGCACAAATTCCTTTTAAATCTAGATTTAGAAGTAACCCTTCTCCTTCTATAAATCTAAAAGATATGTTACTATTTCCTGGTAATCTTTTTTCCATATCTCCATTAATTTTAATATATGGTATTCTTGCTTTTACTTGTTCTACATAGTAGTCTCTTAATTCTTTTAGCTTTTTGTTATGTTCTTCTAAATTTTCATAAGCAAGTTCTATAGCTTTTCCTAAACCTACAATTCCTGCTACATTTTCTGTTCCTGCTCTTTTATTCATTTCTTGATGTCCACCATCTATTAATTTATTAAATTTTACACCTTTTCTAACATACAATGCTCCTATGCCTTTTGGTCCGTAAAATTTATGTGCAGATAGAGAAAGGCTATCTATTCCTAATTCTTTTACATTTATGTTAACATTTCCAACTGCTTGAACTGCATCTGTGTGGAATATTATTTGATGTTCTTTTGCTATTTCTCCTATTTCTTTTATTGGTTGTATTGTTCCTATTTCATTATTTGCAAACATTATGCTTATTAAAGTTGTTGTCGGTTTTATGGCTTTTTTTAATTCTTCTAAATTAAGAATACCATTTTCATCAACACCAATGTAGCTAACTTCAAAACCTTCTTTTTCTAGCTGTTTGCAAGTTTCTAAAACTGCTGGATGCTCTATTTTTGATGTTATTATGTGATTTCCTTTTTCTTTATAGCTATGTGCAATTCCTTTAATTGCAGTGTTATCGCTTTCACTTCCTCCTGCTGTGAAATAAATTTCAGTAGGTTCGCATCCAAAAACTTTTGCTACTTTTTCTCTAGCTTCTTCTACAGCTTTTCTATTTTCTCTACCTATTTTATATATAGATGATGCGTTTCCATAGTTTTCTGTTATATAAGGAAGCATTGCTTTTATTACTTCTTCATCTGTTTTTGTGGTTGCACTATTATCAAAATATACTGTTTCCATAAAAAAATCATTCCTTTCTTTTTTAGAATTATAAGCTTATTTATAATTTAATATTGTTTATAATATTTTATAATTAATTTTGCTATTTTGTATATTTAATTCTGCTATAGTTGTTAGCTTTTAAATTTTTATTAATTAAATATCCTATTAAACCAGTAGGAATTATACTATATATTTCCTACTAAGTCAATAGGATTTCCAAAATATTTATTTTTATTCATTTAATGTCCATTCAAAATTAATTTATTTCACTATGCTAAACTATAATGTTGCTTATTTTTAGAGTACATTATCATAGACATTATTTTAGGGTGCATTCTTATAAGCATTATTTTAGATTGCATTCTTATAAACATTATTTTATATTTCGCATTATTTTATTAAATCTTCAAGTGTAACACTATCTACATAATTGTTTATAACATCATCTAAACCTTTCCAAAAGGTATGTGTTTTGCAATTTTCTTTTCTAGTACATTCTTCTTCATCTGCTAAACAATAAATTGGTGCTAAGTTTCCTTCAGTTGCTCTTAAAATATCGCCAACTGTATATTCTGAAGGCTTTTTAGCTAATTTATATCCACCGTTATTTCCTCTGGCAGTTTCTAAATATCCTGCTTTATTTAGCATTGAAATAATTTGTTCTAAATATTTCATAGATACTTCTTGCCTAACTGAAATGTCTTTTAAAGATATAAAATTCCCATTATCATTTAAACTTAAATCTATCATTATTCTTAGCGCATATCTGCCTTTTGTAGATATTTTCATTTTTTCCTCCATTTTTCTTATTTTGTCGCTTCAGGGACGTTTTTAAAAGCGACAAAGTGTCGCAATAGTGACACATGTTAAAAAAGATATGTCCCAAAGGCGACAAAATGTCGCATAAAGAAACGTCCCCGAGGCGACAAAATGTCGCGTGAAGAAACGTCCCTAAAGCGACACTTTTTTTAATCTTAGTGCATTTAAAATTACTGTAATACTACTTAACACCATAGCTGCGCTTGCTATCATCGGGTTTATGGTTATTCCGAAGCTTTGAAATAATCCCATAGCAACTGGTATCATTAAGGTATTATAGAAAAATGCCCAAAATAAATTTGCTTTAATATTTTTTATTGTTTTTTGGCTAATATATATTAATTTTAAAATGCTACTTAAATCATTTCTTGTTAATATAACATCTGAAGAATCCATTGCAATATCGGTTGCCCCATGAATACTTACTCCTATATCACTGCTTGCTAGTGCTGGGCTATCATTTATTCCATCACCACACATCATAACGTATTTGCCTTCTTGTTTTAATTTTTTTATATTTTTTTCTTTTTCTTCTGGTAATACATTGGCAATTACTTTTGTTATTCCTATATTTTTGGCTATTTTTTCAGCAGTTTGCTTATTATCGCCTGTAAGCATAATAGTTTCTATTCCGCAATACTTTTAAACTATTAATTATTTCTTTTGTGTATTCTCTTATAACATCATTTACACCTATTAATGCAATAATTTCTTTATTTTTTACTACATATATAATGCTATTTCCATTTTCTGTTAAAACCTTTTCATCTTTTTGATGTGTATTTTTTATTTGATATTTAGAAAGTATTTTTGAATTTCCTAAAATTATTTCATCTTTTCCTATTGTTCCAACTATTCCAAAACCCGATATATCTTCAAAGTTTTCTACATTTAAAGTTTCTATTTTGTTTTCAGTTAAAAAGTCGGTAAAAGCTTTTCCTATTGGATGTGTAGACCTACTTTCTAAACTTCCTGCAATTTGCATTAATTCTTTTAGTTCTAATTTACTATAGTTTATAATTTTTGAAACTTTTAATTTTCCATAGGTTAAAGTTCCTGTTTTATCAAATACTATTGTATTTACTTTTTGTGCATTTTCTAGAATTTCGCTTTTCTTTACCAAAATACCATTTTGTGCACATACTCCTTCACTTACTACTATTGCAAGAGGAGTTGCTAAGCCTAAGCTACATGGGCAGGCTACTACTAGAATTGTAACAAATGTGCTAAGTGCTATGCTAAATTCGTAGCCTAATATTAAATATGCTATAAAAGTTACTACAGCTATTAAAATAACAGCTGGTACAAAATATCCACTTACCTTATCTGCTATTTTTGCAATAGGTGCTTTTGTATTAGTTGCTTCTACAACTAATCTTACAATTTCTGATATAGTAGATTCTTTTCCTATTTTTTCTGCTTTATATTCTATATAACCATCATAATTTATGGAACCTGCTATTACTTTTTCTCCAATAGTTCTATTTACCGGCTTACTTTCGCCAGTAATAAAACTTTCGTCTAAATGAGTTTTTCCTAAGGTGATTTCTCCATCTACTGCAATTTTATCGCCCGGTTTGCTAATTACAATATCTCCTTTTTTTATTTCGTCAAGAGTTACTTGTTTTTCTTTACCATCAATTTTTATAGTTGCATGATTTGGTGTAATTTTTACCAAATTTTGAATTGCTTCTTTTGTTTTATCTTTACTAACTCCATCAATATATCTTCCAAGTTTTATAAAGAAAATTACAATTGCTGCTGATTCAAAATATAAATTTTCTGTGTAGTGAGTATGCCCATTAAAAATCATATACATGCTATACAAGCTATAAGAAATACTACTAATAACGCCTATTCCAACTAAGGTATCCATATTTGGAGACTTGTGAATTAAATTTTTAAAACCATTTTTTAAAATATCAAATCCATAAATAAGAAACGGAATGGTTAAAATAAGTAATGCTATTGTATAATTTTTAGGGTTTGTGTGCATATTTAAAATTGGAATAGTAGGAAGTCCTATCATGTGCCCCATAGAAATATAAAGCAAAATAAGTGCTAAAATTGAGAAAGTTATAAATAGAATTTTTCCATTCTTTCTTTTTTTTTCTACTGATTCTTCTTTATATAGTCCTAAGCTTTTAAATCCCGCTTCTTTAACAAAATTTTCTATTTTTTCTTTATTTAAAATTTGTTCATCATATTCTATTAAAGCATTTGCCATTACTAAATTAACTGAAGCGCTACTAATTCCTTTTTGTTTATTTAAGTATTTTTCTAAACCATTAGAACACGCGCTACAGGTCATTCCATCAATAGATAAAATAATTTTTTTCATTATTTTTAGTCCTTTCACTTGCACAAATACATTATAAACTTATTCTGCCACATTATAAATTTGTTCTATTACATTTACTTTAATACATTATAAAGCTATTATTTCTTTACTACATTATAAATTTATTATATTATAAAAACTTATTATTACTCTACTACATTATAGCCTAAGTCTTCTATTTTTTCTTTTATAACAGCTTCATCTACATTGTTTGCTTTTACTGTAACAGTACAATTTACATGATCTGCTTTAACTTCTTCTACTCCTTCTATTGTTTTTACTGCATTTTGAACTCTATTTTCGCATCCTCCACATGCCATACCTTCTACTTTTAATATTATTTCTTCCATAATTTTCATCCTTTCTTTTTTAATTTAATTATTTTTATAGTTTTTCTTTTCATTAAGTTTAATTTTTTATTTTTTTGATTTTTATTTCTTGACTTCAAATTTAAGTTTTCGCTTTTAATTTTGATTTTTTTTGGCTTTAAATACTTTTATGTCATCAAATAAGCTTCTGCTTACTTTAGAAATTTAGCTAAAGTTCTATAACTATATATTTTCTAGCTTTTTAGGTACTTTCTGGTTCTACTATACTTTCGTATTTTTTACTAAATTCTGGTTCATATTTTTTTAAATTAATTGGTCTTAATTCTTTATTTGTAAAACAGTGTTTTGTTTCTCCTGTAAGAACTATATTGCCTGTTTTTTTATCCTTTACTTCGTAGCCTACTGTCATTCTTACGCCGTTATATTCTTTCATAAAAGTATGAATTAAAATAGTATCTCCAAAAGTAACATGATACTTATATTCTATATTTACTCCTAGTACAGGAATAGTAATTCCTTTTTGTTCAAAAGCTTGAAATGGCATACCTAATTGTTCTAGCCATTCGCACCTTGCTTCTTCTAAATAACGAATATAGTTTGAATGATGTACTACTCCCATTCGATCTGTTTCATAATAATTAATTGTTCTTTCAAAAATAATTCCCATTAACTTTTTTCCTCCTATTTAGCCTTTAGCCAACTTTTCTTTTGACTTTTATTGTATAAATTTTCCATTTTTTACTTTTGCTACATAGCTAATTATATACCCCTATACCTTATTTGTAAATAGAAAGTGTATGCTAATTTTTATTAATTTTTCTTAATTGCATTTAATATTTAAATTGAGGCTAACTTTTATTATAATTTCTTTTTGTATTACAGTTTCTTTTTGAGCTTTGCCATAAAGAAGCCTTCATATAAATTTGTTGGACAAATAGCAATTGTTCCTTCAATAGTAGTATTTAAAAATGGTGCATCTAAAAATAATTTTTTATCAATTGGTACAATTTCTACCTTATTTGTATTTAATAATTTCTGTATATTTTGTTCATTTTCAACTTGTAAAATTGAACAAGTAGAATAAATCATTTCTTGCTGTGGTTTTAATATATTAATTGCTTTTTTTAATAATTCATATTGGGTTTTAGCAGACCTTTGTACTAATTCTTGTGTAAATACTTTTTCTAAGTTTTTGTCTTGTAAATATATTGTTCCGCTTCCGGCTACAAGGAACATCTAATAATATTTTGTCAAAAGAAAAATAATTACTTAAATTTCTGGCATCTTCTATTAAAACATTTATGGATTTTGCGCCCTGCTTTTCTATATTGTATTTTAATCTTTCAGCTCGTATTTTATTTTTTTCACAAGCTGTAATAAAAGCTTCATTTTGAGTTATTGTTGCAATTTGAGTAGTTTTTCCTCCCGGAGCTGCAGCCATATCTAATATATTTTCCTTTGCTTTTGGTTCTAAGGCTATTACTGGCATCATGGAAGATAAGCTTTGAAGATATATTTCGCCATTTTTATATATTTCTAAGTCTTGCACTCTTTTTTCATCAATATTTGAAAATTCTTGTGCTTTATGTTCATAGTTATTTGGTAAATTTTGCTCTTTTATTATATCAATGTTGAGCAAATTTTTTTCTTCATATTCATGACTATTTAGCAATTTGTTTGTTTTAAATTCATTGCTATTTGGCAAAATAAGTGCATCTTCATTCCAACTTACCTTTTCAAAATCTATATTTTCTTTTTTTAAGGTTTGCTCAATACTGTTAACTGTTGTTTTTAAAGTATTTACCCTTAAAGTTACTGGTCTTTTTTGACAATATCCTTCTATAATTTTTTGCGTTAAGTCTTTTCCATATTGCTCATTTAACATTTCATATAAAAATTGTGGTATCATATTTTTTGTATGATATATATAAATACATCATAAACTCCTTCCATATTTAATAAGATTAGTGTTTTTATTGTATATAACTCAATATAAATTGCATATACTTATGGCATTCAACATTAAATTGCATATAAATTATATGCACCAAAATTAACTTGCATATACTTATAGCATTTAACATTAAATTACATATATCTTATAGCATTCAAAATAAAATTGCATACAACATGTGTCCCAAATGCGACACTTTGTCGCTTTAAGAAACGTCCCCAATGCGACATTTTGTCGCCTTAAGAAACGTCCCTAACGCGACATTTATTACTGCTAACAGCGATACTCCAACATCTGCAAACACTGCCTGCCACATATTAGAAATGCCAAATGCAGTTAAAATTAAAATTGCTATTTTTACTGCAATAGAAAAAATAATATTTTCTTTTACAATTAACTTCGTTTTTTTAGCTATTTTAATTGCAGTTTCTATTTTAGATAATTCATCTGTCATAATAACAACATCTGCCGCTTCTATTGCTGCATCTTGCCCTAATTTTCCCATTGCTATTCCAATATCTGAAACTGCTAATGCAGGGCTATCATTAATTCCATCTCCTACAAAAGCTAAACTTTTATTACTTTCTTTTTGTTTTAATAGCTCTTCTATTTTTTTAACTTTCTCATCTGGAAGTAATTCACTATATACTTCGTCTATTTCTAATTCTCTGGCTATATTTTCTGCTATTTCTTTTTTATCGCCTGTTAGCATGACTGTTTTTGTTATATAATGTTCTTTCAAACTTTTAAGTGCTTGTTTTGTATTATCTTTTATTTTATCTGAAATTAAAATTGTTCCTGCATATTCTTTATTTATAGCAACATATAGAACTGTTCCCACTTCTGTACTTTTAACAAATTTTATATTTTTTTGTAACATTAATTTTTCATTACCTACTAAAATATTTTTTCCTTCTATTGTTGCTTCTATTCCGAATCCTGCAAGTTCTTGTATATTAGAAATTATACTATTATTTATTTCTTTTGCATAGGCTTTTTTTATAGAATTAGAAATTGGATGATTTGAATAGCTTTCAGCATGTGCCACAAGCTTTAGCAATTCTTCCTTAGAAATATTAATAGGATTTACGCTTTGTACTTCAAATACACCTTCTGTTAAGGTTCCTGTTTTATCAAAAACTAAGGTATTTGTTTTTGATAGTGCTTCTAAATAATTTCCGCCTTTTATTAATACACCTGATTTTGCACATTTTCCTATTCCTCCAAAAAATCCAAGTGGAATTGATATTACTAATGCACAAGGACAAGATACTACTAAAAATGATAGTGCTCTATATAGCCATTGTGTGAAATTACCCCATATTAAAGTTGGAACTACTGCAAGAATAACTGCAACTAAAACTACTACAGGAGTATATATTTTTGCAAACTTTGTAATAAACTTTTCTGTTTTTGCCTTTTTCTCACTTGCATTTTGTACTAATTCTAACATTTTATTTACTGTAGATTCTTTAAATTCTTTTGTTACTTTAATTACTAATAAACCATTTTGATTAATGCATCCACTTAATACTTTATCTTCTATTTTTGCAGTTCTTGGTACAGATTCACCTGTTAAAGCTGAAGTATCTAACATAGAATTTCCTTCTATTACAATTCCATCTAAGGGAATTCTTTCACCCGGTTTTACTATTATATTTTCTCCTACACTTACTTCTTCTGGATTTACTTTTATAATTTCATTATTTCTTTTTACATTTGCATAATCTGGCTTAATGTTTAATAAACTCTTTATTGATTCTTTTGATTTATCTACCGCATAATCTTGAAGTACCTCTCCTATTTGATAAAATAGCATTACAGCTACTGCTTCTGGAAATTCTCCTATGCAAAATGCTCCTATTGTTGCTATGGTCATTAAAAGGTTTTCGTCAAATAATTCTCCTTTTAATACATTTTTAATGGCTTTTATTACAATTTCTGATCCGTACTATTATATAACTTATAACATACATTACAGTATTTATCCATGCTGGATTGAAGGAAATTGTTAACGAAATTACAAATAAAATAAGTGCAATTATTATTTTTATTATATCTCTTTTCATGATTTTACTCCTTTTGTTTAATATATAAATATTGCTTCATTATAAAACAATGTTAATCATTTTTTATTTTTAGCTTAATTGCTTCTATGTTCTATATGCTCTATTCCAAGTTCGAATAAACCTTTTACATGATCGTCATCTAACATATAATATACTTCTTTTCCTTCTTTTCTGCATTTTACAAGGTTCATTCTTCTTAAAGTTCCTAATTGGTGAGATATAGAAGATTTGCTCATTCCTAGCACATTTGCTATATCGCATACACACATTTCATTTTGATCTAAGGCATATAAAATTTTGGTTCTTGTTGTATCGCCTAAGATTTTAAAAAACTCTGCTAATTTATTAAATAAGTCATAATCTGGCATTTTGTTTTTTGTATTTTTAACAACTTCTTCATGTATGATATTACAATCACATATAAATTCATTTTTTGACATATTTATTCACCTTCTTTTTTTTATTTTATGATAAGTATTTTATAATAGTTGAGTATTTGTTCAACTTTAATATTATTATAGTTGAATATTTATTCAATTGTCAATAGAATTTTTATAAATTTTTTATATTTTTAACGCTTTTATATTGGAATTTTTTTATCTATAACATTTTTATATTTTTTTATAATA
This sequence comes from uncultured Clostridia bacterium, assembly GCA_947631145.1. Lineage (GTDB taxonomy): Bacteria > Bacillota > Clostridia > TANB77 > CAG-508 > CAG-273. The sequence goes on from CANRKF010000036.1 coordinate 16,531, forward strand.
TTTTTAACGTTTTTATATTGAAATTTTTTATCTATAACATTTTTATATTGGATTTTGCTAATTTTTTTAGAAAACAATTGATATTTTTGATTTTTTTTGATATTATAATAAAGTATTTGAATTAAATTTATGCCGATGTGGCGGAACTGGCAGACGCACCAGACTCAAAATCTGGCGGGAAACCATGTGGGTTCGAG
>CANRKF010000037.1 GCA_947631145.1 uncultured Clostridia bacterium
CTTTTTTTGTCGCGTTGGGGACGTTTCTCTAAGCGACATTTTGTCGCTTGGGGGACAGATGTTATTTTTATTATTTTTTAACATGTGTCCCAGGGTTGACACTCTGTCGCTTTACCAACCGTGACAGAGCAACAAAAAACTCCATTTAATCAATTGCTTGATTAAAAGGAGTGTATTATTAATGCACGGTTCCATCCTATTTTTAACTTAATTAATTCTTTAACGCAGAAATGCGTCTAGCTTTTTACTAGAAACAATGAGGTAGTATTTTCAAATCTGTTTTTGTAATTAGCTTACAGCCAATGGCTAATTTTCTCTTTCCATAACCTTGATTTTACTTTTTCTCATTTTTGTTTTTCTATGTTTAACTAAGTGCTATTATACTAGCTTTTTTGTTTTTAGTCAAGAGATTATTATACTTTAGATGGACATTTTTAAATAAAATTCAAAATACATAAGTGGACAATTCGCATAAAATTCACAAAATATCATGCGAATATATAAACTTATGTATATAAATTTTTATACTTATTAAATCTGAACAGTAACTACAAATTGCATTTAACTTTTCACTTAACGAACTTATATATATAAACAACATGTGTCCCCAAAGCGACAAAATGTCGCTTAAAGAAACGTCCCTAACGCGACAAAGTGTCGCTTAAAGAAACGTCCCCAACGCGACAATGCAACAATAAAATATTATTTTCCAAGTGCAATTAAAGGCAAGTTTAAAATTAGTTAGAGGAATGCCTACTTTGTTAATTTCTTTACAATCTTTTAATATTATTTCTTGTTCTTCGTTACTTAAACTTCCTTCTTCTTGTAAATATTCTTTGGTAAGTGTTTTTGCCTTTGTCATTGCATCCATTTCTAAACTACTTCGAACTGCATAATATATAAAGCCTAAAATAGTAAGTATAAATAAATACGCCATTGGATAAAAATTAAGTTTAAAAAAGCTTAATATACATATTACAAAAAAATATATTAAATATATATTGGAAAAGAAAAAATTAAATAATAATGTTCTTCTATTTTGAATTGAATGTAAACATTCATGGCAAATTGTTTGTACTCTGCTAAATGTATTTTTTATATTTGCTATTAAAATTGAATTAGTAAGCACAAAATAAAAGCTGGCTTCGTTTTCACTTTCTTTTATTTCTACATTTTCATTATTTAATTTTTTCAAAATAGTTTTACAAATTTCTTTATTTTCTGGTAGCTTATTTGTTATTTCATTTAATTCTTTATTAAAGCCTATTTCTTTTATTTTTTTAATATCTTTTATTTTTATATTCCATGCGAATTTTAGAATTAATAAAAATAAAATACTTGCTATAATAATTATTATATATTCCATTAAAATTTCTCCTTCTTACTAACCTTTTTTTACTATAAAAGTTTATTAAAAGTTTATTAATTGCTAAAAATTACTTTAACACAATTTTTGGTAAAATACTTATTATTTACTCATAATCACTCTAGTACAATTTTTAGTATGTTGCTTATTGCTGAATTTTCTTTAATTTACACTATTATTACTATAAAAAAGTCGCCTAAAAAGCCTTATCCTTAAAACTTTTTAAACGACCTTTAAACCTTTATTATAATTAATTATTCTTTACATAAATAAATTATATACATCTTTCAATTTGTAGGTAGTTTTCACTAGTACTACATTTTCGCCGAGTATAGCATTAATAAAGACTAAATATCTTTATTATATTATCAATTAAAACTCATTAATTATAATACATCTTTAATAGCTTCTGCTATAATTTTATTAACATCTGCTATCATGATATTAAACTTCACTTCTAAATCAAAGTATTCTTTAATATCTTTATTTTGTACTAATGTAGCATACATTTCTTCTAATTTTTTATTTTTTTCTTCGTCTTTCTTCTCGCCTGTGTATTCCATTAACTGTACTTCATATCTTAGTTTTTCAAATTCTTCTACTTTTTGCTTTTTTTCAGGATTATTATGGATTTCATCTTTTAGTTTTTTATATTCTTTATATTCATTAGAATCTTTTATTTCTTGTGCTAAGCGATTTGCTGTATCATACACTTGCATGTTGTTTCCTCCCCTTTATATAAAATTAACCTTTTTATACAAATTTAAGCATAAGCATGTTTCTTTTTGAAACTAAGTAAATTGGTAATTTCTGTTTCTGTATTATTAGCTTTTTCTGCTTTTTTAGCATTTTCTTGTGCAATTTGTTCTTTTTGTTTTTCTGCAACAGTTTTGCAAATTGCTTTTTCATAAGTATAATGTGTATCTTGTGCAATTTTTGTCCAATTAAATTCTTCTTTTACTTTTTGTTTTGCTGCTTTTGTTACTCTTGAACATAATTGCTTATCATATAATAAAGTTAAAATAGAATCTGCAATAGAGTTTGGATTTCCAGCATAAGTTTTCATTCCATTTACGCCGTGATCAACTATTTCATTAAGTCCTCCTACATCTGATACAACTGTAGGAACTCCTGCAAGCATTCCTTCTAATGCGACAATACCAAATGGTTCATAGGTGCTTGGAAATACTGCTACATCTGCACATTTATATATTTTTTGAACTTGTTTTGAATTTAAATAACCTGTAAAATATACTTTATTAGCAATTCCCATTGCTTCTGCTTGTGCTCTTAAATCATCTAGCATACCACCTTTTCCTGCAATAACTAATTTTACATCATTGTATCCGCTCATAATTTTAGGCATTGCAGAAATTAAATGTTGTATTCCTTTTTCATATACTAACCTTCCAACGTAAAGAATCATTTTTTCGTTGTCCATTGCATATTGTCTTCTAAATTCGTAATCTCTTTCAATTCCATTAAAATTGGTTAAATTAATTCCATTTGGTATTACGTTTATTTTATCAAATGGAAGTCCAAATAGACCTTGTACATGATTTTTCATAAAGTTACTATTTACTATAACTTCTGTTGCTTCATAAGTTAAAAGCCATTCTGTATCATTTATGTATCTTTGGGTTTCATCATGTATTCCAGAATTTCTACCTGCTTCTGTTGCATGGATTGTAGCTACCATTGGAATTTCAAAGGCTTGCTTTAAGGTTTTTGCACTTGTTGCAACAAGCCAATCATGTGCATGAATAACATCAAACTTGCCTTTTTCATGCATTATTTTTGTGGCTTTTGATACCATATTGAAATTTAATTGTAGAACCCAATCTATGAAACTATTTGGATGTATCATATAATTTTCAACTCTATATACTTCTACTCCTTTGTCATTCTCATATTCAGGCAAATCACCATCTTTGTATGTTATAACTGTTACTTCATGACCGTCTTTAATTAATCTTTTAGATAAATCGTGAACTACTCTAGCTATTCCTCCTACTATTCTTGGTGGATATTCCCATGTTAACATTAATATTTTCATAAAAATATTAGCCCCTTTCATTTTTTCTTTTGCTTCTACTTTTTAGTTAAAACTATTGTATACAAAATTTTTACAAAAGTAAACATATTTTGATAAAATTTATTGACAATTTTTTTCGATTTTCTATTGAATTTATTTTCATTTTGATATACTATTATTATAATATGTTTTACCAAAGTGGAGGAACCAATGCCAAAAAAAGCAAAAGAAAAAATAGAAGAAATATTAGAAGTGTTAAAAAATAAGAGAAATTCAAGCAAAACAAAGAATGTAGCAGCAAAAAATGTTGCTACTAAAAGTGATGTTCAAAAAAAGACTAAGGCTAAAAAAGAAAATTCTAAAAGCTCTACTAAAAAATCTGGTTCTGCTTTAGAAGGTTCTGCCCTAGAAAAAGCTGTAAAAAAAGCTACTAAAAAAGTGGCTGAAAATGTGAATAAAAATACAGCTAAAAGTACAACAAAAAACACAGCTAAAAATTCAGCTTTGGTAAATGATAATGAGAAAAAGACTAACAAAAAATCTACTGCTAAAAAAGCAGACACAATAGTAGCTTCTAAAGAAACTACTACTAAAAATACTGTTGCTAAGAAAAATACTACTAAAAATGTTACTGACAAGAAAGCTTCTGCTAAAGAAAATGCTGTTAAAAAAACTAATATTAAGAAAGTTAGTGCTAAAGAAATTGCTAGTCAAAAGTCTAATGCTAAGGAAACAGCTGTTAAAGGAACTACTGCCAAGAGCTCTACTGCTATGAAAAACAGCATTAAAGAAGCTACTGCAAAAAACATTACTGCTAAGAAAAACAGTGTTAAAGAAGCTACAGCAAAAAACATCACTACTAAGGAAACTGATATTAAAGAAGATACTGCGAAAAAGCCTACTACAAAAAAGGCTACAAATAAAAATAATAATACAAAAAATACTGAAAATAAAGAAACTACCAATAAAAAGACCACTGCAAAAGCTACCACCAAGAAAACTTCGGCTGAAAAAACTACTACAAAGGCTGCTACTAAGAAATCTTCTGCTGAAAAAACTACTATAAAAGCTACTAACAAGAAAACTTCAGCTAAAAGGACTTCTACAAAAGCTACTACCAAAAAAAATGCTACTAAGAAAGCTTCAACTAAAAAAATTAGCTTTGAAGAATATTATGACTTACCTAATACCTATGAACAAACTATTGTAAAAATATTAGCTCAAACCCCTACCATTCTATTTGTTTATTGGGAGGTTTCTTCTAAAGATAAAAATAACTTCATAAAAGAATATGGCGAAAACTTTTTCAGCGAAACTTCACCATACTTAATAGTTATTAATAAAGATAAAAATTATCAATTTGAAGTAGAAATAAATGATTATGCCAATAGTTGGTATTTGCATATTCCTGATAGTGATTGTAAATATGAAGTAATTTTAATTAGAAAAAATAAAAATTCACAAATATTACCTCAAAATTCTATTACTATTACCTCTTCTAATCAAATAGAAGCTCCAAATGATCATATTTTGTTTGAAAAATTAGGAAAAAATATTTTCTTTAAAGATGTTAAAACTGGTTATGTTCAAGAAAAAGACATTTCATCTTTTGCATTTATGCATAATATTGGCAGAATTTATAATATTTATGATTTATATAAAGAAATATACAAAAATGAATTAAACGGAGATGAGTTAGGTATAAAGCTTTATTCTTCTCAATCTAGTTCTAATTTTAAATAATATATAACTTATCATCATTAGTAATTTTGCGAAAAGTTTTATCTTTAAATAGGAAGGTAGAAAAATATTTTTTCTAACCAGATTTGTGCCTTGGGAAGGAATGAGATTAATTATGGCTAAGGGATATGTTAGCTTTATATTACACGCACATTTACCTTTTATTCATCATCCAGAAAGTGAAGATTATTTAGAGGAACAATGGCTATATGAAGCAATTTCTGAAACCTATATTCCATTATTAATAAATTTTACAAAACTAGAGAAGGAAAACGTTGACTTTAGAATTACAATGTCAATGACTCCTCCTCTTTTAAATATGCTTGATAATAAATTATTGCAAAAACGTTATATTAAATATTTACATACACATATTGAACTTGCTGAAAAGGAAATTGTTAGAACTAAAGATAATCAAAAAGAAAATGAGCTTGCACACTATTATTTTAATAGATACTCTAATGATTTGCATTTATACGAAGATGTGTATAAATGTAATTTAATTAATGCTTTTAAACATTTTCAGGATATTCGGAAAATTAGAAATTATTACGTGTGGTGCTACACATGGATATTTTCCTATTTTATATGTTAATGAAAAAAGTGTTAAAGCACAAATTGCTGTTGGGGTTCAAACTTATGAAAAATATTTTGGAAAAAAGCCTCGTGGTATTTGGCTTCCTGAATGTGGCTATATTCCAGAAGCTGATAAATATTTAAAAGATTTTGGAATTGAATATATTATTACAGAATCACATGGAATTTTGTACGCAGATCCTACCCCTATTTATGGTACTTTTGCTCCTATTGTTTCGCCTGAAGGTATAATTGCTTTTGGACGTGATATAGAATCTTCTAGACAAGTATGGAGTTCTATAAATGGTTATCCCGGGGATTTTAATTATAGAGAATTTTACAGAGATATTGGATATGATGCTCCTTATGATTATATAAAGCCATATATTGCTTCTAATGGTGTTAGAGTTCATACAGGTATAAAATATTATCGTATTACTGGAAAGGACTGTGAAAAGGATTATTATAATTTGCAATGGGCTATGGATTCTATAGAAAAGCAAGCTGGACATTTTTTTGATAGTAGAGAAGCTCAAATAAATAAGCTTGCTCCTTTAACAAACAATCCTCCTATTATAGTATGCCCTTATGATGCCGAACTTTATGGACATTGGTGGTATGAAGGTCCAGATTGGCTTTATATTTTATTTAAAAAAATTTATTATGATAAATGTAATTTTAAATTAATTACTCCTAGCGAATATATTGATAAATATCCTTTTATGCAAATTTCTACCCCTTGCCGTTCTAGTTGGGGGGCAAATGGTTATAGTGAGGTATGGTTAAATCATACTAATGACTATGCTCATAGGCATTTACATATCATTTGTGATAATATGGTAGAGTTAGCTCAAAAGTTTTATAATGAAACTGATAAAATTAAAATTAGAGCTTTAAATCAATGTGCAAGAGAAGTTTTACTTGCTCAAAGTAGTGACTGGTTATTTATTATTACTAATGGAACAATGGTTGATTATGCTAAAAGACGAATTAAACAGCATGTTGGCAGATTTACTAAGCTTTACAATGGTTTAATTTTAGATAATATAGACAAAAATTATATAAAATTTTTAGAAGATTTAGAAGAAAAAGATTGTATTTTTCCTGAAATTGATTTTAAAATTTATAGTTAATAGTTTTTGTATTAATTTTAAATTTTTAATTAATAGTTTTAATCTTATTTTTAAATATTAATTTTAAATTTTGTATTTGATAGTTTTTTGTCTTAATTTAAACTATTAATTCTGAATTTTTTAATTAATAGTTTTGATTTAACTTAAAATTGATAGCTAATAAGCTTAAATGTTTCCCTTTCTATGATTTTATGACATAGAAAGGCTTTTTATTTTTTATATTTTTTGATATTATAAAAATATATTTTTCACTTTTAGGTAATGTTTTTATTATACTTTTAGTATGTTTATTGTTTTTGTGTCCGTGTATATAATTAATATGAAATGTCGAATTTTGTATATTAATATTGAAGAATTTAAAGAAAGTAGTGTGATAAAAAAATGAAAAATGCTTTAGAAGTTGGAAATCGTATTAGAAATGTAAGAGAAGAATTAAGAATGAGTAGAAGTGTTTTTTCTGAAAAAATTAATATTTCAGAATCTTACTTGGCTCAATTAGAATTAGGTAACAAATCTATTGGAATGAATGCTTTAATTTCTCTTTGTGAATATACTGGTTATTCTTCTGATTATTTTTTATTTGGAAATGCTACAGAAGATGACTTATGTAAAAAAGTTATTCGTATGGTAAGTATACTTCCAGAAGATTCTTTAGATATGGTTTATGAAATTGTGCGTTCTATTAAATCACACAGTAAATAGTTTTTAGTAATAAATCTCGTTCCTAATTTTTAGGATAATAATAAATCTAGTTATTAATTTTTAGTATAAAAATCAATATATCTTTTGATTTTTACTATAATAATAAACATAGTAAATAATTTTAACTATAATAATTAATCAAGAACTCGATGACTAATTCATTTAGTATCCTCTAACAAAAATTAGTACCTAAAAATAAAGATATTCTAAAATGAACTATACCATACTTTTAGTGGCATAGTTCATTTTAAATTTCATTTTTTATTTCTTTGTTCAAAGGCATAAATTTTCAAATTAAAACACCTTCATTTTGAACAATAATTACAAAGAATTGCTTCTAATCCAATTTCTAAGTCTATTAAACCTGTTTTATAGTTTGTATCTAAATTTACCAATTCTTCTAAAATATCTCTTAATTCTTGCTTTTCAAAATATCTTGCTTGAGTTTTATATTTTGTTACTAAAAACATTTGATTAGGCTTCAAATTCATTGCAGTAGCTACATCTTTCCCATAACTTTCTGCTATTTTTATAATATAAAGTTTTTTAAAGTGATTATATAATGTAACTAAAATTTTTTGTACTGGCTCTTTATTTAATATAAGCCCATGTAGAACCTCTAAAGCTGATTTTATATCTCTTTTTCCTAAATTATCTGTTAAATCAAAAATTATTGCTTGAATTTGCTTTATACAAAGTTTGTCTATATCTTCTTTTGTAATGCTTCCACCTTCCCCTTTGTACTCTATTAGTTTTCTAATTTCATTTATTAAGTCTTGCATATTAGTTCCAGAACATTCTACTAAATATTTAGCTGAAGCATCATCTATAGTTACTTTATAAGCATTACATATTTTTTTTAGATTAGTTATTAATTCAGGAAGTTTCAAAAGTGCAAATTCTTTTACTTCCCCTATTTTTTCTATTACTTGATAAAGCGAATTTTTTTCCACTTCTTGTTCTATAAATATTAAATCTACAGTTTCATTAAGTTCTTTTTGATTTGTTTGCAAATAGTTTGCTATTTTTTCTTGTATAGGCATTTCTTTTTGCGTTTTTGCTTTTTTCTTTTCTTCTTTTACTTTACTGGTTTTGCTTGCCGACTTTTTTTCCTTTTTAAAAAGTCCTGTATTTTTTGCTATAATCAATTTTTTAGGAAATCCAAATGCAGGGGTTTCCAAATTTGCAATTAAGCTATCTACATTAGTTTCATCTATTTGAATATAATTAATTCCTAAAATTTGCTCTCCAAATTCTTTTTTTATTTTTTTTATTCTTGCTTCTAGAAGATAGGTTTCTTCCCCATACATTAAATATATTGCCATTTTTATGCCTTTCTATTCTAATTTTTTTAGTTCTTTCCTAATTTTGACTTGTTCTAAAATACTAAAAAGCAAAGATTTTTAAACAAGTAAAAATGCTAAAAGCAAACAATTTAGAAAAAGTCAATTTTCTAAAAAGCAAACATTTCTACCTGCTTATTACAGCTTTTCTGCAAATTTTGCAGAATGTGCATGGCAAATTGCTGCTGCCATGCTATCTGTAGTATCATCTAATTTTGGTAATTTATCGACTTTTAAAATAGTTTTTACCATTTTTTGTACCTGTATTTTATCAGCTCTGCCATACCCTACTACTGATTGCTTTATTTGAAGTGGTGTATATTCATAAGTAGGTACTCCTTTTCTACACCCTACAACTAATATAACTCCTCTTGCTTGTGCTACATTAATAGCTGTTTTTGCATTGTTGTTAAAAAATAATTCTTCAACAGATATTGCATCTGGTTTATATGTATCTATTATTTGCTCTAGGTCGTTATTTAGTTTAAGCAATCTTTGTGGAAATGATTCTCCTGCTTTTGTTAATACCGCTCCATGTGTAATTAGTTTGAATTTATTTCCAATATAATCAATAACACTATAGCCTGTTATAGCAAAGCCCGGATCTATTCCTAGAACTCTCATTTGTTACTTTTGCCTTCTTTCCTATTTTATCTAAGTAATCTATTAGTTTTACTAAAAATTCTACAACTTTTAATATCAATACGCTTAAGCTTTGATTTTTTATTTTAACATTTTTAAAATTAATAACTATTAAAATTTAGGCTTTATATACTTTTTTATTTTTAAATTTTTTAATTTAATATTTACATACTAATTGGCTTGGTGGTTTTTAATAATAATTCTAAATACTTCTGCCACTGACCAAGCTTGAGCAAAAGTTCCTTTTGCTTCATAAGGTTTAGCTGAATCATATATTTCGCTAATACTTCCCACTGTAGATCTTTCGTACATTTCTTTATAAAAGGTTTCTTCTACATTTTTTGCAAATTCTGAATACTTTTGTTGTAGTTCTTTCTTTTTAGTTTTATTTTTTTCAGCATTTATAATATTCAAAAATCCATCAGAATACATTCCTAAAAGCCATGGCCATGTAATTCCTTGATGATAACTCATATCTCTTTTTATTTGATCTCCTTCATAAATTTCTCTGTAGCCATTTTCACCTTTTGCTAAAGTTTTTAAGCCATAAGTTGTAAGTAACTTTTTGGTAACTGTATCTAAAATTTCTTTTGCCTCTTTTGAAGCAGGATCAATTACTGGATAATGTAGAGCTATTGCAAATAATTGATTTGGTCTTATTCTGCTATCTCCTACTAAATCATCTAAGTCTTTTCTTTTTTTGTTATAAAATTTTGCTACAAAACTTTTTTTACATTTGCTTGCTAAATTTGTATACTTTTCTAGTAAATCTTTTTCTTTATATAATTTTGCAAAATCTGCCATAATGCATAATGCATTATACCATAAAGCATTTATTTCTACTGCTTTTCCATTTCTTGGTGTAACTACTTTATCTCCAATTTTTGCGTCCATCCATGTATTTTGTATATATTCTGTTCCTGAAAGTAACAAACCATCTTCTTCATCTAAATGAATATTATTTCCATCTAGGTCTATTCCATTTATGTATGCTTCCATAACTTTTTTTAAATTTTCGTATAAAACTTCTTTTAAAAATTCATAGTCGTGAGTGTATTCTAAGTATTTTCTAACTTGTTCAAATAATAAAAGTGATGCATCTACGCTATTATATAATGGTCTACTATCATAACCTGAATATCCATTTGGAACTAAACCAAATTTAATATCTCTAATGCATGTTAAAAGAACTTCTTTAGCTTCTTTAAATCTTCTTGGAATAAGTAAAATTCCTTCATAAGAAATTAAGCTATCTCTACCCCAGTCTAGAAACCATGGATATCCTGCTATTATGGTATATAATGCAAAAGATGGTCTATATACTACGAAATTATCTGATGCAATAATATAATCTCTTATTAAAGTTTTATATTCTGTAGTATATTCTTTTTTAGTATCTAATAAATATGAATCATATAATTGACTGGTAATGCGTATAATTTCTTGATTAACTAAATTTCTACCATCTAATTCTTCTATATTATCTTCTAAAGAACAAATAAAAGTAATAAATTTTTCTTCATTTGCTCTTAGTTTGACTTCATAAACACCGGGTACAGCTAGGTCTTCTTCTGCATCTCCTCCTCTTTTTTCTTCTTCTATATAGTACATATTTTTAAAATTATCGTCTTTATGTTCTATATATTTTCCTTCTGATAAATTCATATAAACTGGTGTTTGATTTTGATTATTTATAACTACTTTTACTTTTTTATCTTTAATTTCTTGCTTTAAATCGAAGTTTGTATTTGGAGTAGTACAATGAAAATCTCTAAAATTAAGAATTGGAGCTATTTTAAATTTTGTTCTTTTTTCATTATTTTTTATTTGATAAAGTATACAAACAGTATTTTTTCCATAATCCATACAGATGAATTTTTTTATAACTGCTCCATCTACTTCATAAGTAAATATTGGAACATACTCTTTTTCAAAAGACGTTAAATATTTATAACCTGTTGAAATGTAGTTTTTTCCCATATTTGAATATAAGTTATATTCTTTTCCTTCACTTTCAAAGCTTTCATCTACTTTAGATAAAATTACATATCTATTAGCAGGTGGGTTTAATGGTGCTACAAGTAGCCCGTGATATTTTCTAGTGTTAATTCCAAGTATTGTAGAGCTACTGTATCCACCTATTCCATTTGTAATAATCCAATCCTTTTTTATTCCATTTTCTAAAGATAATTCTTTTTGTTCATATTTCATTTGTATATTCCTCCAATTATTTTTTTCTGTTGTTTTACCTTCTCAAGCTATTTATTGCATTTATAAAATCTTCTTTTTGTTTATCTTCTAATTCTTTTATTTCTTTTGCATCTGGTTCTATTGTTTCTTTTTGTTTTGTTGCATCTATCTTTTTTATTGTTTTACTGTGCTTTCCTGTTTGATTATTAGAACTTTTATTACTTGATACATTTTTTATTAAGTTAGATATAATATTTGAAGACTTTTTAGTAGTTTTATTTGTTTTATTAGAACTACTTTTACTTACCTTATTATTTTTATTAATATTATTTTCGTTAGTGCTACTTACTTTTGCTTTTTTAGCTTGTCCCTTTTGTTCTTTTACTGGTTTTTCTTCACTTTCTTCTAGAGGTATTCCAGCTTTTACCTTCATTTTCATTTCAGCTTCTTGAATAGATTCTATTCTATCTTTATATTTTTTATAAAATTTACTTTCCATTCTTGGAGCTTTTTTTCTAGTTTTTCTAATATTATTATGCTTTCTATTTACTTTTAAATCTTTCTTAGCTTCTTTTAACCTATCATTTAGTAAAACATATTTTGTATCATTTTGCATATCTTTAAATTTCAAATCATCACATATAAGTTGAATAATAGAAGCTGCAACAGCATCTGGATTATGCCTTATGTAACCTTCAGTAACACAAGAAATTTCTCTTTGCATTAAATATACACCTTGTTCTTTTGCTTTATTAGCATCTATTTCTACTAATTCTTGTCCTTGCATATTATATTTTCTAATATATTCTGGAATTAGCTCACCTGTATCATAAATGCAATACTCAATTAAGCCTTTTCCTGTATGTTCATGAATTACTTTTATATGATCTGATAGTGTAAAGTTATCTGTTTGCCCTGCTTCTGTCATAATATTACTTACATAAATTTTAAAGCCTTTACTTTCTTTTATTGCCTTTGCAACACCTTTTACTAAAAGATTTGGTATTACATTTGTATACAAGCTACCCGGTCCAATAACAATAGCATCTGCTTCTTGTATAGCTTCTATTACACCCGGTGCTACTTTGCAGTTAGTAGGATTTATAAAAATTCTATTTATTTTACTAGCTTTTGAATTTACTACTTCTGGTATTTTATCTCTACTTTCTACAACTGTTCCATCGTCTAATTCTGCACAAATTTGTATTGGTTCTAAGGTTACGGGAAGAACTTTTCCTGTAATATTAAGTACAGTTTCTGTTTGCTCTATGGATTTTGTAAATTCACCATATACTTCCTTCATACCTAATAAATAAATATCTCCAAAGCAAAGGTCTTTTAACGTACCTTTGCTAAATTTTGCATTTAACAAATTTCTCATAGCAGTTTCATTTTCTGAAAGTGCTATAATACTTTCTTTTATATCATCTAGTGGCATTGCGCCTAATATTTTTCTTGATTCAGGAACAAGTTCTCCATAATCTGATACAGTAACAATAGCAGTTATATTGTTAGTATAATTTTTTAATCCTTTTAATACTGCATTCAAACCATTTCCACCGCCAATAGCTACAATTTTAGGACCTTGTTCATAAACTTTTTTATTAAAAATTAAACTATTTACTTCTGATTTTTTATTTTCAAATCTGCCATCTGTTTCTTGTACTAATAATTCCAAAGTTCTTCTTTGCATTTGTACTACAGATATAATAATTAAACTAAATCCTACTATAAAACATAAAATAATTTCTAACAATGGTAAGAAATCAAGTCTTTCTTGTGTTAATATTTTTGCTACTCCAAAACAGCTAAGAACAACTCCAACTAAAATAAGAAATATCCATCTTTTCATTTTTGTTTTAGAGCCGAAACCATTTAAAAAAACCTTTCATAATTAATTGTATGGTATATAAACCATACTCTCCTTTCTTTCTGCTTATTTATTCTCCTATAATTTTTACTTCTAGTTCAATTTTTTTTGAACATTTTTCCAATACTACTTTTTTTATATATTCTGTTAAATTTATTACATCTTCTGCGGTAGCATTGCCAGTATTTACAACAAAACCCGAATGCAATTTAGATACTTCTGCACCACCTATTTTGTAGCCTTTTAATCCACATTCTTCTATTAATTTAGCTGTAATAAAATCTTTTCCTCTTTTAAAGGTGCTTCCTGCGCTTGGCATTTGTATTGGTTGCTTTTCTTTTCTATTTTTCATGTTTTCATCCATTTTTTGTTTTATTTCTTCTGTAGTGCCATAAGGAAGCTCTAATGTTACTTTTGTAATAATAACATCTTTTTTTGAAAAAATGCTATATCTGTAATTAAATTCACATTCTTCATTTTTTATAGTATGAACTGTTAAATTTTTTTCTATATATGTAACATCTTTAACAATGTTTTTCATTTCACTGCCATAAGCACCTGCATTCATATAAACAGCACCACCTATAGTTCCGGGTATTCCGCTTGCAAATTCAAAGCCTGCGATTTGCTCTTTTAAAAGTGTTTGTGCTAAAAGTGCATTTTTAACTCCTGCTCCTAATTTTATAATTGCATTTTGCCCTTTTTCTATTTGTATACTGTTTATATCTATTTTAACAACTATGCCTCTAATTCCATTATCTTTTACTAATAAATTAGTTCCATTTCCTATTACTGTTAATGGAATATTGTATTCATTTACTACTTTTAAAACATATATTAAATCTTTTTCATTTTTTATAGTAATTAATATATCTGCATTTCCACCTATTTTAAAAGATGTATGCTTTTTCATGCTTTCGTCTTTTTTTATATTATTTAAGTCAATTTCTTTAGCTAGTATTTCATAAATTTTTTCTTTATCCAAAAATGCTACCCCTTTCTAGGTTTTATTCTATTTTATTCGACTTTCTTTGTATTAATTACTTTTTATTTCTAAATTTTATCATTTTTATATATAGATTACAAGTTTTTAATAACAAATTTTATTTTCTTTTGAATTACACTTATTCATACAATAAGAAACATAGTTATATATTTTACTTCATATATTATAAGTAATAAAAAAAATATTCTAAAAGTATTGAAAAAAATGTAGAATATTGTATAATTATGCTATATAAAAAATAGAAGGAGGAAATTTTATGTTTTGTAAACAATGTGGTAAACCAATAGAAGATGGAGAAGAACTTTGTGAAGAGTGCAAGGCTTCTGCAAATACTAACACAACTAATGCTACTCAAGCTCAAAATTTTAATACTAACAATAGTAATCCTAACGGAAAATCAAAAATTGCTGCAGGTTTATTAGGTATTTTCTTAGGTTCTTTAGGAGTTCATAACTTCTATTTAGGATATACTGGAAAAGCTATTGCTCAATTATTAATTTCTCTTTTGAGCTGTGGTTTCTTAGCTTTCGCTTCTGGTATTTGGGGATTAGTTGAAGGTATTTTAATTTTAACTGGAAGCATTAATACAGATGCTAATGGAAATCCTTTAAAGGACTAATATGAACAGAATAAAAAACGGTATTATTTTAATAATATTAATTGTTTTTTTATGTTTCGTAACAATAATGCCAGTAACTTGTATTATAAGAAAAGTTACTGGTATTTATTGTCCGGCTTGTGGAATGACTAGATCTTTTGAAGCTCTTGCACATTTTCACTTTTTAGATTCCATTTATTATAACATACTTGGTATTCCATTATTTATTTTTATTATTTTCTCCTTAATTATGTTGGTAAAAGATTTTATAGAAAATAAGTTCACTTATATTTCTAATGTATTAAATTTTTTTAATAAGCATTATATTTCCATTTTGATTTTACTATTTATTAGTTTTGCTTTTAATAATTTGAAATGGTAATAGGCACTTAAGACAAAGCTAGTGATTTTTGTTAAAAAAAGAACTGTACTTTAGTTTTTAGCTTTTAAGTACAGTTCTTTAATTTTCTTTTTACTTAATGATTATTAAAACCATAAGAACATTATGTATACAAAGCATACAACACCTGAAATAATAGCAGCTCCTACTTCTAAAGCTTCTGATACTTTAGTTGTTGTTGTTTTACCTTCTGAAGTTTTATTTTCTGAGGTTTTACTTTTATTTTTGGTTTTCATGTAACCTGTTACTGTCGCATAAATAATGCCAACTATTGCTATGATAAAAGCTGGTAATCTTGTTGCTTGAAAAAAGCTCATTACTGCCGCTATAACACTAATTGTAAAAGCAAATAATCCCATTTTTTATTCCTCCCCTTCTTTTGTATCTTTTTTTATTACAAAAAAATTATATCATTATTCTACATTTTTTGGCAATATTTTTTGATAACTTTTTTATTTAAATTTAAAAAAAATATATCTTGAAGTGGTATATTAAGTTTTAAAAAAATCATATTGCTGAACATATGGTTTAAGCACTGAAAGATTAACTATTGTTATAGTTTTCCTTCAGCGCTTTGTTTATAATTGTGATTTTTAATTTTTTAGATAACACACCATCAAAGCCATCACTTCTTGGCAACCCCACAAACGTTTACTTGTCATAGTTTTTTTTCAAGAAGCCTTTATTTAATTATTCTCCACTTAATTTTTCCTTCTTTCATAGTAATTTTCTTCGAAACCCCTATGTGTTTCCTTACTCAATAGGTGTTTTTATTCAATTGGCAATTTTACATAAAGTGTAGATCTGCTACCACAAGCTCCAGCAGTCGTGTACGGAATGTAGATATCCCTATA
>CANRKF010000038.1 GCA_947631145.1 uncultured Clostridia bacterium
AATCGAACCGGCACGGTTTATTCAACCGCAGGATTTTAAGTCCTGTGCGTCTGCCAGTTCCGCCACATCTGCATATGTGTAGTTTCACAAATAATTGTAAAACTTTAAACTGACAAAAATAATTTTACTACACATATATATAAAATGTCAAGTATTAAAGTAAAAAAAATTAAAAATTTGCCTTTTATTCATAACTGTCGCGTCAGGGACGTTTCTTAATGCGACAAAATGTCGCATTAAGAAACGTCCCTGACGCGACAATTTTTTATTCATAAATTCCAAAGCTAACTCCTAAGGCATTATTAATTTGCGACATAATATTTTCATCGTCAATATGACCTATTTTTTCTTTTAACCTACTTTTATCTATTGTTCTGATTTGTTCTGTTAATACAACTGACTCAGCTTTTAATCCACTTTTTTCTGGCTCTATTTCAATATGAGTTGGCAATTTATTTTTTCCCATTTGAGAAGTAATTGCTGCTGCAATTACAGTAGGGCTATGTTTATTTCCCATATCATTTTGTATTATCAATACTGGTCTTACACCACCTTGTTCAGAACCTACTACTGGACTTAAATCTGCATAAAACATATCTCCTCTTTTTACTACCATTTTTCTTCACTCCTAATTTTAGCTTTTGATATATTTTAAGGATTAGCAAATAAAAACAATAGTTGTAAGAGCAGATAATAATTTCTAATATTGTTTAGCAGAAATTTCTTTTAATTTAAAA
Organism: uncultured Clostridia bacterium; assembly: GCA_947631145.1. Lineage (GTDB taxonomy): Bacteria > Bacillota > Clostridia > TANB77 > CAG-508 > CAG-273. The sequence continues at coordinate 738 of CANRKF010000038.1, forward strand.
GCTAATACCTCCTCTTTTTTTAAACTATTTATTTTTATCTCATTATATAATATGTAAACTATGTTTTTTTGGTTCTTATCTTGTACTACTAATTTTGTAATTTTACTTTCTTCTTTATTTATAAATAGCTTTTTAGAAGATACATAAGGATTATTCGCTTCTAAATTTACCTCCATTATTAGCTGATTTCCTTCTTCATATAATTTTCGTTTTTCAGAAGTTTTATAATCTTCTATAAAGGAATTTAGCCATAAATAATTATCGGTAATATATGGATAGTTTTCATACACTGTACTTAAATTTAGTTTTGTATTTGTAATTGTAAGTTTGCTACCATCATAAATTGTTTGTAAGCCTTTTATATTACTTGGTTCTTCAACAGTTTGCTTTTCTATGTTTGGACTTACATAGCTTTGCTTTATTTTATATCTTGTAGTATTTTTATTGCTTTCAATTTCCACTTCAATATCCGCTTCATAAGAGCTAATATTTAAAATATATTCTTCAATTTCTTGATTTGTTTTCTTACTTAAATTATTTCCAATATTTAAATTTTTATTAGCTTTTTTATAAAAAAAGTTCATTAAAATTACTAATGCTATAATAAGTAAACTTACTATTAAAATAATTTTTAGTTTTTTATTTTTTATTTTCATATTTAATTCCTTTCTAAGGCACAAATTTGGTTAAAAAATTGTAATTATTTTTTTAACCTTTTCTCCTTCATAAATTGTTTTATATGGAAATTGCATTAAAAAATGCAATTTACTATAAAATAAAAAAGAATAGGTAATTATCCTATTCTTTAAAATAATATTCACAAATTACTAAAATATTCTTTAAGACAGTTTTCTAATTCTTCTTTTGTTTCTATTTGGTTAATTTTTTGCCTTATTGCTGATGCTCCCTTTAAGTTTTTTAAATAATATGCCATATGTTTTCGCAGTTCTTTAACTCCTGTGTTTTCTCCTAAATATTTTACTTGTAAATTAATGTGTTCTAAAATAATATTTAGTTTTTCTTTATTCGTAATATTTTCTACTTTTTTTCCTTCTAAATAGTCAATTATTTGTTTAAATATCCAAGGGTTCCCTATTGCTCCTCTTCCTATCATTATTCCATCTACATTTGTTTTTTCAAACATTTCTACTGCTTCTTCAGGTGTTTTAATGTTTCCATTTCCTATTACTGGTATTGAAACTGCTTCTTTTACTTTTTTTATAATTTCTAAATCTACTTCTCCTGAAAAGTATTCTTCTCTTGTTCTTCCATGAATTGTTAGTGCTGATGCTCCTTTTTCTTCTGCAATTTTTGCAAGTTCAATTGCTGCAATATGTTCTTTATCCCATCCTTTTCTCATTTTTACTGTTACGGGAACCGAAGATGATTTTACAACTTCTTCTATTATATTTCCTGCTAATTCTAAATTAAGCATTAGTTTGCTTCCTTCTCCATTTTTTACTACTTTTGGAGCAGGGCATCCCATATTTATATCTACAATGTCTGCTATTTTACTTACTTCTTTTGCTGCTATACTCATTGCTTGTACATCATTTCCAAAAATTTGTACTGCAACTGGTCTTATTTCATTTTCCATATTTAATAGTTGTTTTGTTTTTTCGTCATTATAGTATAGCCCTTTGCTACTTACCATTTCTGTGCATACTAAACTAGGTCCGAATTTTTTGCATATTAATCTAAATGGCAGGTTTGTCATTCCTGCCATTGGAGCTAATAATATGTTATTTTTTAATGTAATATTTCCTATTTTTAGTTCTTTTAAGTACATATTTTTCCTTCTTAATTTTTATTCTTATTTTTTATTTTTCATTATTTGTTGTTATTTTTTTGCTTTATTTTTTATAGTTTTTATCGATTTTTATTTCTTACTGTTGTTTTTATTATTGTGAATTATTGTTTTCTCCTCATTATGCTTTTTATTAATTAACAAATATTGTTTTTTGTCTACGTCCACTAATATTTAATAAAAGTGCTATTAAAATTAAATTTGTTAGTAATGAGCTTCCTCCATAGCTTACAAATGGGAGTGGTATTCCTGTAATTGGCATTAAGCCCATAGTCATTCCTATATTTTCTACCATATGGAAAAAGAATATTCCTGCAATTCCCATTGCTGTATACGAGCCTAAATCATTTTTTGCAGTTTTTGCTACATGTACAGCTTTAGTAATAAGAATTATATATAAAATAATTACAGCTCCTGCTACTACAAACCCCATTTCTTCGCCTATTACTGCAAATATAAAGTCAGTGGTTTTAGGGTATAAATAGCCGAGTTGTGTTTGATTTCCTTTTAATATTCCCATTCCTAAGGCTTGACCTGCTCCTATTGCAAGTTTTGATTGTATAATATTATATCCTGCTCCTCTTGGATCTATATTTGGATTTAGGAATACATCTATTCTAGTTTTAGCATGTTCTGGCAAAATAAAAAAGTAGGCTGTTGGTACTAAAATGGCTATTAACAATATGGAAATAAAAATGTATCTTTTACTAATTCCTGCTGAAAATAGCATAAAAATTAAGGCTGAAAAGAAAGCAATTGCTGTACCATAATCTGGTTGCTTTATAATTAATAAAACTGGTACTGCTAAAATTATAAGTATAATGCCTAATTTCCAAAATTTATTTATTTCTTCTTTATCTTTTTTTTGCAATTTTACCATTATATCTGCTAAAAATAATACTATTGCAATTTTGGCAAATTCTGATGGTTGAAATGTAAAGGATCCTATTCTAAACCAGCTTGTTGCACCATTTATTGGATCTGTAAATAAAACAGCAATTAGCAATACTATGCTAATTCCATAGATTAAAGGAGATATTTTATTAAAGACTTCATAATCTACTAATATGACTATTATCATAATTGGCACACTAATTACTAGCCAAATTATTTGCTTTTTTAATTCGTCATAATCAGAATTTTGAGTGGCAGAAAATAGTGCAACTAATCCTATTGCAATTAGCAATATTGTGCATACTACAATTCCCCACTCAATATTACGTAACATTTTTTTCTTCATACCAAACCTCATTTACGAATTTGTTTGCATGTTTTGATTTCTATTTTTTTCGGTTTGTTTATTATTTTGTTTTTCAACTTTTTCTGTTGTTTATTTTTTTTATTATTTTCTTGCTTGTTAGTGTTTTGCATTTTATATTTTGTTATTTTATTCTTGTTATTGTTTTTTATTATATTTCGTATTAATCGTTATTTTATATTTGCTATTACTTTTTATTGTATTTTATATTAATTGTTATTTTCTGTTTGCTCCGCTTCTTGTTTTTTGTCTTGCAAGTTACTACTTTCTTCTTGCTCTAAGTCTTGTGTATGGTCTTGTGAGTTGTTATTTTCCTCTTGCTCTGTTTCCTGTTTTTGTTCTTGTGAGTTATTTTCTTCTTGTTCTGGTTCTTGTTTTTGTTCTTGCGAATTAGTATTTTCTTCTTGCTTTGTTTCTTGTTTTTGTTCTTGTGAATCATTTTCTCTATTATTATTTTTTAAAGTTTCTTCACCCTTTTTATTATTTTGCTTTTCTACTTTTATTTCACCTTTTTGTTTTTTAACTTCTTTAGCATTATTTTCTTGCTGTTTTGTTTCTTTTGCCTTATTTTCATTTTGCTCATTTGATGTTTCTGTTTTATCTTCTTTATTTTCTGAAGGCTTTTCTACATTCAATTTTCTAGCATCATTTTTTATTGTAATAATTGGAATGTTAGCATATAAAGCTGGTGCACCAACTGTACCATCTTCATTAGTTTTATTTGTTAACTTAACATCTATTGCTTTTTCATCGATGTCTATGTATTTTTTTATTACTTCGATAATTTCTTGCCTCATTAATTCTAAAAAGTCTGCAGATACATTTGCTCTATCTTGCATTAATACTAAATGTAATCTTTCTTTTGCAGTATCAGAACTTTCTTTTTTTTCCTTCTTACCAAGTTTTTTAAAGAATTTTATAATGTTTTCGAACATTTCTTACCTCCCACAGTAGTAGTTTATTTTCTTTTAAAAAGATTTTTCAATTTTGTAAAAAATCCTTGTTTTTCGCCTGGAATGGTAACTTCTATATTTTCGCCTAATATTCTTCTAGCTATTTCTATGTACGCTTTGCCAGATGGTGCTTTATGGTTTGATACTACTGGCTCACCTTTGTTTGTTTGTGTAATAATGTATTCATCATCTGGAACAACACCAATTAAATCAATAGATAACAAATCAACAATATCTTCTACATCCATCATTTCACCTTTTTTTACCATGTTTGGTCTTAAACGATTGATTACAAGTTCTGGATTTTTAATTTCAGATGCTTCTAAAAGTCCTATAATTCTATCTGCATCACGTATTGCAGATATTTCTGCTGTTGTAACTACTAAAGCTCTGTTTGCTCCTGCTATTGCATTTTTAAACCCTTGTTCTATTCCTGCAGGACAATCTATAAGAACATAGTCAAATTCTTCTTTTAGTTTTTCTATTAATTCTTTCATTTGTTGCTCATTTACTGCACTTTTATCTCTAGTTTGTGCTGCTGGAAGTAAAAATAGTTCTTCAAAACGCTTGTCCTTAATAAGGGCTTGTCTTAATTTACATTTTTCTTCAACAACATCTACAATATCATATACTATTCTATTTTCTAGGCCCATTACAACATCAAGATTTCTTAAGCCAATATCTGTATCTACTAAAACTACTTTTTTATTTCTTAAAGCTAAAGCTGAACCTACATTTGCAGTAGTAGTAGTTTTTCCTACTCCCCCTTTTCCTGATGTAATAACTATAACTTCTCCCATGTTTTTTCCTCCTTAAATTTGGGTAGTAATATGTTTTTAAAAATGCAATTTTTTAACAGGTATATTATATATGAAAATTAGTCAAAAATCAATGTTTGAGGCAAAAAATATTAAAAGTAAGATATAAATAAATTATTTTTTTATATAGTAAATTTTAGTTAATTTTTAATTTATATTCTTATTTTTTGTTATTTAGTTACTGTTATAGTTGAAGTACTTTGTTTAGAATTTTTATCTAAGTCTGATGCAGACACAGTTATAGTGTAAGTTCCAGCAGTAGAACAATTTATTGATACAGTATTTGTTTCATTAGTAAGTGATCCATTTGTGCCATTACTACAGGTGTAAGAACAATTATTGGTATCTAATCTATTTATGTTATCTTTTATAGTTATTGTTGCAGTTACATTGTCTCCTACTTTAGCCGTTGTTTTACTTAATGATATTTCTATTGTTGGAGGTACTTTATCTCTTCTTTTTTCTACTTCTGCTGCATATATTTCATACTTACTACTTAAATATTTTTCATATACTTCTTTTATTTTTGGCATTGTTTGAAGCTGTCTTTTTCTTACACCTACTGAACTATAAAAAATTGCACTTAGAACTAATATAAATGTAAGAATAGTAGTTAAAGCATAAATTGTCATTGCTCCTTTTTCATTTTTTAAAAAATTTTTCATTTGAATATTTCCTTTTATAATATATTTACAATCGATTTTACAATTTTTTTGTTGATTTTAATTTGTTGATATTTGTATGTTTTACATTAAATAAATGATTGTATAAGAAAATTTAATGTAAATTTTATTATTTATATAATAATTGAAAACCTTTTTATTGTCAATTACTTTTTAGCCATTTTACTCTTTCTTCATGCAATTTTTTTCCAAATTCTTCTCCTTTTATTTTTGGGTACTTTTGTTTAATATATTCACCATTTATTTTTTCTAAACATTCTTTGCCAATTTTTTCAAAGGTAATAGAACTTAAGGTTTCCTGTAAATTATTTCTTGATTTATCACACGCAACAACTATTTTTAAGCCTTCTAAGCCTAAAGTAGTTGTAGAAACTTTTTCTATTAAATTTACTTTTTTGGCTGCGGTCATTTGTTCAAAAATTCCGGCTTTCATGTGCCATTTGCAGGCTGTTTTTCCACTTTTTATCCATGAATTTGGAAGGCCTAACCTATTTCCAAATTCACTTATTAATTCTACTCCTTTTTCATCATGTCCATAATGATGTGGAAGTACTTCTTTCGGAGTAACTCCTTTTCCAAAATCATGTACTAAACAGCTAAATCTTACTTCTAAATTATTTGTTAATATTGCACTGCTATCTACTACAAGCATTGTATGATTATAACTATCGCCTTCTGGATGAAATTTTTCTGGTTGTATTTTTCCTATTAAATTCGATATTTCCTTAAAATGAACGTCTAATACATTTGCTTTTCTTAAAGTTTCGAAAAATATAGATGGTTTATTGCTTGCTAAGGCTTTTCTAAATTCTACAAATACTCTTTCTTTTGATAAAGTAGTTAGTTCATTTTTTAGAGAGTTCATTAGCTTAATAGTTTCACCATCTACTGTAAATTCAAGTGTTGCTGCAAATCTTGCTGTTCTGTAAACTCTTAAGGGATCTTCTTTAAATGCTTGAGTAGTATTCCTTAAAATTTTATTTTTTATATCTTCTAAACCATTAAATGGATCTATTATTTCTTTGGTTAATACGTTTTGTGCGATACTATTTATAGTTAAATCTCTTCTTGATAAATCTTCTTCAATTGTAATATTTTCATTTGTTAAAAATTCAAAGGCTTTATGACCTATTCCGGCTTTTTCTTTCTTTTCTAGCTAGTGCAAATTCTGTGTTATTAATTGTAAAAACAGGAAAGTCTTTTCCTTGCACTTTTGCTTCTGGAAAAATTGCTTGAAATTTTTCTTTAGTTAAGCCGGTAATGCAGTAATCTTCATCTGTTATAGGTAAGTTTAAAAATTTATTTCTTATTGCTCCACCTACTAAATATAAAGTTCCACCTTCATTTTTTATTTTATTTGCAATTTCTAAAATTTCTAGCATCTTTTTTTCCTTATATTATATTTAAGTTTTTAATATGGATCTACCTATAAACCTTTTTTGAAAAATTACTTCATTCTTATTTTATTATATACATTTTTTTGCTTTTTTACAATTTAATTTTTATTATTTGAGTAGTTTTTATTATTTACGTTTTTGTTTAGGAAGTGCATATTTATCATTTGCTATTTGACTATTTTCTAATTTTCGGATGATTATTTTTTGTTATTTACGTTTTTGTTTAAGAGTTGTATATTTACTATTTGTTATTTGACTATTTTCTAATTTTTGGATGATTATTTTTTATTATTTACGTTTTTTTAGGAGTTGCATATTTATTATTACTTTTGGGTTTATAATTTTTTAATTTAATAATTCTATATCTGCAATATAATTATTATTAATTTACTTGACATCAAACTTATTTAAGAATAAAATGAACTTGTAAAAATTAAAAGGAGGTAAGTCTACCTATGAAAGATTTAATTGAAATTAGATGGCATGGTAGAGGCGGTCAAGGTGCAAAAACAGCTTCTCTTTTATTAGCTGATGCCGCTTTTAATACTGGGAAATATATTCAAGGTTTTCCTGAATATGGTCCAGAAAGAATGGGTGCTCCTATTACTGCCTATAATCGCATTAGTAATGAACCTATTAGAATTCATAGTAACATTTATGAACCAGATTATGTTGTAGTAGTTGATGACACTTTGCTTGAAACAGTTGATGTAACTGCTGGTTTGAAGCAAGATGGCGCTATTATTATTAACACAACAAAATCTAAAGATGAAATTAAAAAAATATTTCCTAATTATAATGGAAGCATTTACACTATTGATGCTAAAAAAATATCAATAGAGGCTCTAGGAAAGTATTTTCCTAATACTCCAATGCTTGCAGCTATTGTTAAAGTTTCAGGAATTATGGATGAAAAACAATTCTTAGAAGATATGAAAGGTTCTTTTGCTCACAAATTTGCTAAAAAACCTGAAGTAATCGAAGGAAATATGAAGGCTTTAGAACTTGCTTTAGCTGAAATTAACTAATGTTTTTTAGAATAATTTTTAAATATCACTTTGAGGAGATTATTTTATAATATATGTTGCATTAACACAAGGTGGCTGAATTTTAAAAGTATTGCTTTGAGGAGATTATTAACAACATGTGTCGCATTAATAAAAAGTAGCTAAAATTTAAAAGTATTGCTTTGAGGAGATTATTTACAACATGTATCGCATTAACACAAAGCGGCTAAAATTTTAAAGTATTGCTTTGGGAATTATTAACAACATGTGTCGCATTAACACAAAGTAGCTAAAATTTAAAAGTATTGCTTTGAGGAGATTATTAACAACATGTGTCCCTAATGCGACAAAATGTCGCATTAAGAAACGTCCCTAACGCGACAAAGTGTCCTCAAAGCGACAGAAAGGAGAAAAAAATGATTAATAAAGATACCCCAGCATCTGAAATGACAATTGGTGGAAATATTTATAAAGCTGGTAATGCTTTAGAATTTAAAACTGGTGACTGGAGAAGCATTAAACCTATTTATTTAAGTGAAAAATGTACACAATGTGGTTTGTGTTTTCCTGTTTGCCCTGAAGATGCTATTCCTGTAAATAAAGAAGGAAAGCGTGAAGATTTTAATTTTGATTATTGCAAAGGTTGTGGCGTATGCGCAAAGGTATGCCCTTTCAAAGCAATTGAAATGGTTGACGAAGGAGGTAATTAAAAATATGGGAATTAGAGAAAGATTAAGTGGAAATGAAGCTGCTGCTACTGCTATGAAACAAATTAATCCTGATGTTGTTGCTGCATTTCCTATTACACCTTCTACAGAAATACCTCAGTATTTTTCTACTTTTGTTAGTAATGGAGTGGTTGATACTGAATTTGTTGCTGTAGAAAGTGAGCATAGTGCTATGAGTGCTTGTATTGGTGCAGAGGCTGCAGGTGCAAGGGCTATGACAGCTACTTCTGCAAATGGTTTGTCTTATATGTGGGAAATGATTTATATTGCTTCTAGTTTAAGACTTCCTATTGTTATGAGTTTAGTTAATCGTGCTGTTTCTGGTCCTTTAAATATTCACAACGATCATTCTGATGCAATGGGCGTTCGTGATAGTGGTTGGATTATGTTATTTTCTGAAAATAATCAAGAGGCTTATGATAATTTAATTATGGCTCATCGTATTGCAGAAAATAAGGATGTTTTGCTTCCTTTAATGGTGTGCCAAGATGGTTTTATCACTTCTCATTCTATTGAAAATATAGAATTGATTGAAGATGATAAGGTTAAAGAGTTTGTAGGAAAATATAATCCAGAACATTATTTATTAAATGCTAAAGAGCCAATTGCTATTGGTCCTTTAGATGTTCAACATTATTTATTTGAACATAAATATCAACAAGCTGAAGCTATGAGAAGTGCTAAAAAGGTAATTCTTGAGGTTGCAAAAGATTTTGAGAAAATGACTGGTAGAAAGTATTCTTTCTTTGAAGAATATAGAATGGAGGATGCTGAAATTGCAGTTGTTTGTATGAATTCAACTGCTGGAACTACTAAATATGTAGTAGATTCTTTAAGAGATCAAGGTGTTAAAGCTGGTATGGTTAAAGTTCGTGTATTTAGACCATTCCCTGCTGAAGAGATTGCTGAAGCTTTAGGTAATTTAAAGGCTGTGGCTATTATGGATAAGGCTGATTCTTTAAATGCTGCTGGTGGTGCTTTATTTGAAGATGTTACTTCTAGCTTGTATGTTGCAAAAAAACAGGTTCCTGCTGTTAGCTATGTATATGGTATTGGTGGTAGAGATACTACTTCTAAAGATATTGAAGAGGTTTATAGTTATTTACAAGATGTTGCTAAAACAGGAAATATAGATAATCCTTATCGTTATGTTGGATTAAGAAAATAGGAAAGGAGAATGAAAAATGGCATATAATTTAAAAGAAGTTATGGCTAATAAGCCATCTAGATTTACAGCTGGTCATAGAATGTGTGCTGGTTGTGGTGCTCCACCAGTTGCAAGAATGGTTTTAAGAGCTTTAAAGCCAGAGGATCATGCAGTTATTAGTAATGCTACTGGTTGTATGGAGGTTTCTAGCTTTATTTATCCTTATACTGCTTGGACAGATTCTTATATACATTCTGCATTTGAAAATGCTGCTTCTACTTGTGCAGGTGCTGAAGCTGCTTATAAATCAATGAAAAGACAGGGTAAGCTTCCTGAAAATCAGACTACTAAATTTATTACTTTTGGTGGTGATGGTGGTACTTACGATATAGGTCTTCAAGCTCTTTCTGGTGCTATGGAAAGAGGTCATGACATGGTTTATGTTTGTTATGATAATGGTGCTTATATGAATACTGGTATTCAACGTTCTTCTGCAACTCCTAAATTTGCAGACACTACTACTTCTCCTGCAGGTAGTGTAATTCCAGGAAAAATGCAATCTAGAAAGGATTTAACAGAGGTTATGGTTTCACATCATTTGCCTTATGTTGCACAATCTATTGCTTATATGAATTTTAAAGATTTATATGAAAAAGCTGAAAAGGCAATTTATACTGAAGGTCCATGTTTTTTGAATGTTTTATCTCCTTGCCCTAGAGGTTGGGGATATCCTACAGATATGTTAATGGAAATTAATAAATTGGCTGTAGAAACCTGTTATTGGCCTTTATATGAAGTTGAAAATGGTAAATATAAAATTACATATAAACCTGCTAAAAAATTGCCTATTGAGGAATTTTTGAAGCCTCAAAAGAGATTTAAGCATATGTTTAAACCTGGTAATGAGTGGATGATTGAAGAGTTCCAAAAAGAAGTTGATAAACGTTGGGAAGCGCTTTTAGATTTAGAAGAAATGAGTAATAAGGAATAATTAGTTTTAATTAGTGGGTACACTTATAAATAATATTGTAAAAACCTACTAATCCTCACAATCAAAGTTTGTGGTTTAGTAACGATTCACAATATAAACTAAAAAGGTGTGATGAATTAATTTCAATTCACACCTTTTAGCTATTATAAAGAGAGGAGTCTCTTTATAATATGAAAGAGTAGTTTTTGCAACATCAGAGATGGTTTAATTATTTATGTAATGTATCCACCTTGATGAATTGCAATGATAATTTTTAAGTGAATTTTGCTTTCACTTATAATATAATTATAATCCTATTTTTTATGGCAGTCAATTTATTATACTTATTTTGTTTTGCCAATTTTTTCCATTTTTATTTTTAAGAAAAGATATATTAATTATGCTAAATTTCTTTAACATTTGGCGTACACTTCAAATTTTATCAATTCTATTTTGATTTTTTTATCAGGTTTATATTTTAACATTTATATTTTTTAATTTTAAGAAACATATTATACTAAATTTTGCATCAAAAAACCTGATAGAATTTTATCAATTCTATTTTAAATTCTTCTATCAGGTTTATTTTTATTTTACCATTTGCATAATAAAAATTATTAATTATATTAAAATTATATTAATTTTTTCATTAAAAATAACCCTATAAATATTAATTTTTTTGTATACTTTTTATGTTTATATATACTTTTTTCTTCCATTTTAGTGTGTTATGTGATATAATAGTATTATATCTTTTTATAGGGGGTATTATCTTATGTGTGCCAGGTTTAGCTTAGACTCTGCTCTTATAATATTAGAGCAAAGCCCGATATGTACTTCTCTTCTGAAGGAGCTGTGGCCATCCATTGAACAGCACAATTTTTCCAAAAATCAAACTTTGGAAGTTCCCATGCCCGTTCATGAAGTAAAGTGCGGTGCTGAAACGAAGATTCTTCCCTATAGCCATTCGGTTATTCGGAAAACGCTCGGTGCTCTTGGCATGATTCCTGTTGGACTTCATGCTAACAAGAAGTCCATTAAAATCAGGCTCAGGAAGTCTCCTAATTAACTAGGTAATATCCATGCGTTAGTATAACTTTTCTAACGCAAAAAAAGAAGTCGTATGTTTTTATTCGGCTTCTTTTTTGTATTTTATATACAACTTTTTTAACTTCTTTTTATGTATTCTATATATAATTTTTTAGCTTACCTTTTGCTTTATATATACAATTTTTAGCTTATTTTATTTATATAGTTTTCAATATTTTATATGTAATGAAGCTATTTTTATTATTCTATATTAGTCATTTGCTTTAGTTGGTGCTTCTACTGGGCAAACTCCAGCACATGTTCCACATTCTATGCAAGAATTTGGATCTATTTCATATTTACTATCTCCTTGTGAGATACATCCTACAGGACAATTTGCTGCACAAGCTCCACATCCAATACATTTTTCTGTAATTTTATATGCCATATTTTTCACCACCTTTCATTATTACATTTCATATTACTTTTATTTATATGATTAATTAATATTTTTATTTACTTTCTTAATGCATTTTCCTATTTGTATAACTATATAACATTTATATTATATTGTATATACCTACTTTAAATATACAGAAATGTAATTTGAATACTTTTTTTATTTTTAGATATTTTCCTCGTTTTGTTTATCTAATTTTTCTAGTTTTTCTAATTCTTCTAATTCCTTTTGGTGTTCTCTTTCTTCTGGATCTATTTCTTCTCTACTTATATTTTTTATAATTTTTACTTCTGATGCTGGATATTTCTTGTAAAATGTATCTTCTCCATCTTTAAATCTTACTCTTATAATTTCTTTTAAAGTTTCTATTGACTCAACTGTTCCTTGCCCATCTACTGTTTTTACAATAGCCCCTATTTTAGGAAGTCTTTTTAATTTGTCTTCATACACCTCTTGCTCATATTTTAAACAGCACATAAGTCTTCCACAATTTCCAGATATTTTAGATGGATTTAATGAAACATTTTGTTCTTTTGCCATTTTTATAGATACAGTTTCAAAGTTTCCTAAAAAAGAACAGCAACAAAGTTCTCTTCCACAAACTCCATTTCCTCCTATTCTTTTCACTTCATCTCTTACACCTATTTGTCTTAATTCTATTCTTGTTCTAAAAATTGAAGCTAATTCTTTTACTAGCTCTCTAAAGTCGATTCTTCCATCAGCAGTAAAATAAAATAAAATTTTACTATTATCAAATTTATATTCTACTTCTGTTAAATTCATATCTAATTTATATTTTTTTATTTTTTCTTGACATATTTTAAAAGCTTCTTTTTCTTTTTTTCTATTTTCTTCATCATGTTTTATATCTTTTGGTGTTGCTACACGAATAATTTCCTTTAAAGGCGTAGTTAAATTTTCTTCTGAAATTGCTTTTTTGGCAATTACCACTTCTCCCATTTCTTGTCCCATAGAAGTTTCTACAATTACTTTATCTTGCTTATTTATTTCTAAATCTCCTGGATCAAAAAAATATACTTTACCTGGTTTTCTAAATCTAACCCCTATGATATTTTTCAAAATAATTCCTCCCATAATTTTAATAGCATGTTATCAATTGACATATCATAATTAGAATTCGCTAATATTCTTTGTTTTGCTTGTTCTACTATTTGTACTCCATTTGCATAACACATTTTATTTTCTTTTTTTAGTAAGTTATTAAATATTATTTCCATATATTCTAATAATTGAATAATATTTTCTTTTGCATTATATAATAGTGGCGTTTTCCATATTTCAGTAATATCCTGTTTTTTTATGTTTTGTATTAATTCTTCTATTTGTATATATGTATCTTTTTCTTCACATATTTTAACTGCTCTTCCTATGCTTCCGCTCGAAGCATTTTACCATTGAACTTGTAAGGTCTTCTTCTAAACCATTTTGTTTTAAATAGTTTATTATTTGTTCTTCTGGAATTGGTAAAAAATTAATTTTCATACAACGAGATTTTATTGTTGCAAGCATTTTGCTTTCACTAGATGTTATTAATATAATTACTGCATATTCTGGTGGCTCTTCTAAGGTTTTTAATAATGCATTTGCTGCTTCTCTTGTCATAGTATCACTATCATCTATAATATATACTTTTTTAGAAGAAGTTATTGGTTTTTCTGCTATTTTTTCTCCGCAAATATCTTATTTGTTCAATTTTTATTGTTTTACCATCTTCTGGCTTTATTATCATAAAGTCTGGATGATTTCCTCCTTCAAATTGTATACAAGATTTACAAATTTTGCATGGTTTTGAATTTTCTTTCATACAAAGTATCATTTTGGCAAATTCTATAGCAAATAATCTTTTTCCTATTCCGCTTTTTCCGTGTAAACAAGTAGCTATGAACAAGGTTATTTTCTATTATTGATGTTTCTAATAATTGTTTTATTTTTTCATTGCCTATTATATTTTCAAAAGCCACTTTTGGTGCCTCCTTGACTATTGTTACTATTCTTTTTTTGCCTTCTAATTTTATTTAAATTGCTTTTTTGATTATTTTTTCTTATTTTTAATTTTATTTAAGTTGCTTTTTTAATTATTTTTAATTTTATTTAAGTTGCATTTTTAATTATTTTATTTTCATTTTTTATTTTATTTAAGCTAATTTTTATATTAGTTTTTTTCTTATTTTTAATTTTATTTAAGTTGTTTTTTTATTATTTTAATTTCTTATTTTATTTAAATTACTTTTATTTGCTACTTTTGCTTTTTAGACTTTTCCCCATAAATTTAATGGCCAAAAACGAATCCAAACTTTGCTTTCTATTTTTTCTATAGGTATACATCCGAATTCTCTACAATCTGTAGATTTATCTCTATTATCTCCCATAGCAAATACACAGCCTTCTGGTACTGTGAAGTCACTAAATGCTATACCGCTTCCAGTTTTTGTTGGTGTTCCTAAGCCTTCTCTTAAATAATCTTCCTGCAATTCTTCTCCATTAATATATACTTTTTCATTTTCTATTTTTACATGTTCTCCTGGAAGTCCTATAACTCTTTTTATATAGCTTTCTTTGTTTATTTCTAAAACGTAATAACTGAATTTTGCAAATATTCCTTTTGGTTCATTTTCATATACTGCAACAGGGCTTGTTGGATCTATTCCTTCTGCTACTGTATACATTTTTTTGCTAGGTGCTTCAAAGGTAATAATATCTCCTCTTTTTGGCTCTTGATGTGTTGTTCTATACAATCTATTTAAAATAAGTCTTTGTCCTTCTTGTAAAGTTGGCACCATTGATTCTTGTTTAACTATAGTTGGTGTTCCTATAAAGTATTTAATTACAACTGCTAGCACAAATGCTACAACAAAACAAAATATCCATTCTAATATATTTTTTAATTTATCACTCATGATTTTATTTTTTCCTTCTTTCTAATGTTATTTTTTAATTTAGTATTTATTATAACACTAATTTTACTGCTAATATTGTTTTCATATTACTTTTTTATATTAATATTATTTTTATTACTTTTCTATATTAACATTATTTTTATTATTTTCATATTGCATTTTTAATATTAACATTATTTTTGCTTTTCATATTACTTTTTTAATATTAATTTTGCTTTTTATATTATTTTTTATTAGCAGGTATTCTAATAACTACTTCTGTACCTTTTCCTACTTCACTTTTTATATCTATACTTCCATTATTTTGATCTAATATTTCTTTTGCAATAGGAAGTCCGAAGCCCTGTTCCACCCATTTCGCGAGTTCTTGCTTTATCTACTCTATAAAATCTTTCAAAAATTCTAGATAAGTCCTTTTCTGGAATTCCTATTCCATTATCTATTACTTTAATGTATGCATCATT